>DATNCF010000600.1:0-8017 GCA_035571675.1 Burkholderiales bacterium
ACGCATGAGCCAGTTCGCCGTGGCCGAGGCCATGCCCGTCCAGGTGCCCAACATCACCAAGTGGGGCGGCATCACGCCCGACAACCAGTTCGGCACCGACAACAACCGCATCACCATGCTGGCCCTGAAAAAAGCCTACAAGGCCAAGCTGAAAAAGGACATCGAGATCATCGACCCGGTGCTGGTGCCCTTCCCGGCGACGGATTTCAAGGTGCAGATCACGCGGTTGATGAGCAGCCCGGTGGAGGGCATTTACACCGGCATGGTGGGCGCCGATTACTTCACTTTCATGGCCCAGGCCAAGGCCCTGGGGCTGTTCAACAAGATCAAGGTCTTCGTGGATGCCGGCCAGGGCTTCGCGCTGCCCAAGGGCCTGGGGTCCAACCTGCCCAAAAACAACTTGTGGAGCGCCACGCCGTGGTACTCGCAGGCCAAGGACGCCAATGCCGTCAGCAAGCAGCTCGTAACCGACTACGCGGCCATGACGAAGGACAACAACCCCGACAGCTCGGTGTTCTCAGGCCACACCGGCATGCTGTGCATGCTGAACGCCATCAAGAACGCCAAGAGCCTGGAGCCCGCGGTGGTGCGCGTGGCCCTGGAACGGGTGGAGTTCGAGGCCGCGTCGGGCCCTTTCCGCTTCCGCAAGGAAGACCACCAGGGCCTGCTGCCCATCACCGTGTTCGAGATCAAGCAGAAGGCCGGAGACCCGGGCTGGGAAGTGGGCCACGTGGTGAAGGTGAAGGGAGAGGATGTGGTCGAGCCGGCGGGGCCCGGCCAGAAATACGTCGAAACCTGAACCGTTGCCGGGCGGGCGCGTTGCTCGGGCCGTGAGAAATGCCTGAAATGAAAAAGGGGGCCGACGCCCCCTTTTTCACGCTTGCATGAACCCGAATCTACTTCGGCAGCTTGGAAATCAACTCGTCGCCCGCGCGTTTTATCTCATCCTTCAGCCCGGCGAGCGTGTCCGCATGGGTGTGAAACGACGCCCAGTTCACGCCCAACTCGGATAGCGACTTGCAGAACGCCACCTGGCCCGCCGGGGTCTCGTCCCCCGAGTGTCCGCCGCCCAGCGGATACATGACGCTGAAGGGCTCCTTGCGGCCGATGCTCTTGGCGTGGGCCTTGATGCCGTTGATGACGGCTTCCATGTCCTTGAGCGTCTGCAAGGCCACGGAGCGCCGGTTCTTGGCCTGGTCGGGCGTGGAGGGCATGGCCAGCCAGCCCTGCGCCTGCTCGGCCACGCGCCGCTGCGCCATCTGGCTGTTGCCGCCTATCCACAGCGGCGGATGAGGGTTGCGCTGCGCCGGGCGCGGCTGGCTGGTCACGCCCTTGGCCGAGAAGTGCTTGCCGTCGTAGGTGACCGGCTCGCCGGTCCAGGCCATTTTCATGACCCTGATCGACTCGTCGAACAGCTCGTTGCGCTCCTCGAACTTCACGCCCAGGGCGAAGAATTCGGACTTGAGGTAGCCCGCGCCCAGGCCCAGTTCCAGCCGCCCGTTGGACAGCGCGTCCAGGCTGGCCGCCGACTTGGCGGCGAGGAAGGGATTGCGGTAGGGCAGCACGATGAGGTAGGTGAAAAGCCGGATCTTCTTCGTCGCGGCGGCGGCGAAGGCCAACCCCACGAACGGGTCGAGAGCGTCGTGGCCGCCGGCCTGGCGCCAGGCTTCGCTGGGGGCCGGGTGCTCGGTGAGCGAGACGCCGCCGAAGCCGGCTTCCTCGGCCGTGGCGCACAGTCCCATGATGGCTTCCTGCGACACGAAGGCGGGGTTGGGCGGGCAGCCGTTGAACGGCAGGTTGAGCACGATTTTCACAGAGGCCTCCTTGAGACGGAAACGGGGCCGGAAAGCAGCCCCGACTTTTCGGTTACTTTGCGGGTCTTGCGATGGGCAGCGCCAGTTCTTCGCTGATGTCGCGGAAGGCAATTTCCACCGGCATGTCGCACTTGATCTTGTCGGGCGGGATGGCGAAGTCCCAGTTGACCATCATGCGCGGGCCTTCGTCGAGGTCCACCAGCACCACGGCGTAGGGCACCAGGCTGGCGAAGGGCTGTGCCGGGTTCTGGTGAATGGTGGAATAGGAGTAGACCTTGCCGCGGCGCTTCGACTCGATCCACTCGGTGTTCTCGGACCAGCAGTTGGGGCACCAGCGGCGTGGATAGTAATAGACCTTGCTGCAGTCCTTGCAGCGTTTGATGACCAGCTTGCCTTCCTTGCAGCCTTTCCAGAAGGGCTCGGACTCGGTGTCGACGATGGGGTGGAACCACTCGGCCATTTTCGTATCCTTTTCGGTGGCCGCCACAGGTAGTGGGCGGCCGTTTTATATTCAGGTTGTCAGTCCCTGGCGAGCACCACGGTGCCGCAATGGGAGAGGAAGCCGCCGGTGCCGTTGCACACCGCGATCTTCGGGTCCTTGACCTGGGCGGTGGATTCCCCGCGCAACTGCTTGGTGGCCTCGATGAGCAGGAAGATGCCGCGCATGCCGGGGTGGTTGGAGGACAGGCCGCCGCCGTCGGTGTTGGTGGGCAGCGCGCCGTCCCAGGCCAGTTTTCCGTCCGCCACGAAAGGCCCGCCTTCGCCGGGCTTGCAGAAGCCGAGCGCCTCGAGCGTGAGCAGCACGGTGATGCTGAACGAGTCGTAGATGCCCAGGTAGTCGACATCCTTGGTGGTGATGCCGGCCTCGCCGAAGGCGGTCTCGGCGGCGCGCTTGGCGGGCGAGATGGTGAGATCGGGCGACTGCGACATGATGACGTGGTCCTCGGCGCCGCCGCAGCCGATCACCCATACCGGCTTCTTTTTCGCGCCCTTGGCCACGTCGGCGCGGGTGATGATGACCGCGCCGCCGCCGTCGGTGCGCAGGCAGCAGTCGTTGAGGTGCAGCGGGTCGGCGACCATTTTGGACTTCAGCACATCCTCGATGGTGAGCGGCTTGCCGTACATGAACGCCTTGGGGTTGCGGTTGGCGTTCTTGCGCGCGGCCACGCCGATGGCGGCGAGCTGCTCGGAGGTGGTGCCGTACTGGTGCATGTGGCGGCGTGCCGCCATGCCGTACTTGGAGATCAGCGTGATGCCGAACGGGGTCTCGTACTGCGCCACGCCGCGCGGCAGCAGGGCGAAGTCGCCCGCGCGCAGCTTTTTCTTCACGTCCGAGTTGGCCGTGGAGCCGTATACCAGCAGCGCGGTGTTGCACTTGCCGGCCTCGATGGCCAGCACGGCGTGCTCGATGTAGGTCTCCCAGGACGAGCCGCCCACGCTGGTGGAGTCGATGTAGCGCGGGTGCATGCCCAGGTACTCGGCCATTTCCAGCGGATGCAGCACGCCGACGCCGCCGCAGGTGAACAGGCCGTCGATATCGCTCTTTTTCAGGCCCGAGTCGGCCAGGGCGCGCGTGGCGGCCTGGGCGTGCTGTTCCATGATGGACAGTTCCGGCACGAAGCCGGAGTCCGATTCCGCCACCCCCACGATGGCGACTGTGCGCTTACCATTTGGCATGTAGTTTTCCTCGTTCCTTGTGTCTGAATCCGTATGCGATGCGTCAGGCGTGCGGCCCGATGGTGCTGGTGCCCGTCATCATGGTGTCGCCCTTCTGGTTCTTGACCCAGCACTCCAGGTCGGCGCGCGGCAGATTGCCGTCGGCGTACACCTTGGTGACCTTGGCGCCGCAGGTGAGCGTGTCGCCGGGCTGCACCTGCGACGAGAAGCGCACGGCGTACTTGCGCACCATGATGAGGCCGGCCCAGCGCGCGATGGCCTGGCCGAGCAGCCCGGCGGTGAGCATGCCGTGGCCGATGACGTTGTTCATGCCGCGCGCCTTGGCGAACTCGTCGTCGTGGTGCAGCGGGTTGAAGTCGCCCGAGGCGCCGGCGTAGCGCACGAAGTTCGTGCGGCCGAGGGCGGGCGTGGTGAAGGCCGGCATTTCGTCGCCGGCCTTGAGCTTGGACATGTCGATGCTGTGAGGCGTAGTCATGGGCCTCTCCCTACGCTTTCGGCGCCGGGCGGCGCTCGATGATGATGGCGCGGGAGGTGGCGGCGGTCTTGCCGTCTGCGCCGATGAACTCGCTTTCGTTCACGAAGAACACCATCTTGCCGCCGCGCGAGCCTTCCTTCTCGTAGGCGTCCACCACCTTGTTCTTCACCGTGAACTTCTCGCCCACGTAGATGGGCCGCAGGTAGTTGAACTCCTGCTCGCCGTGCAGCAGCATGCCGCGCTTGGCGATGCCCGAATCGAGCAGCGCCATCATGCCGTTCTCGCCGGGTTCGGCGTAGATGTTGCACACCAGGAAGGTGACCGGAACCGGCATGTCCTTGAAGCCGGCCGCGCGCGCCTTCTCGGTGCTGCGGTAGGCGGGCGAATCATCCATGAGCGCCGTGGCGAACTCGCGTATTTTGGCGATCTCCACCGGGAACATTCCCGGCTTCAGCGACAGGTTGAGCGCTGCTTCCTTGTAATCAGACACGAAACTATCCTCCTTGGTGGGCGTTGTTTGCAACGCCGCTTGTTACCGAGTGATTTGCCGACGGGTGTGATGGAACCGGTCAGTACCGCGGCGCCCTGGGGCGGCGGCTACCGACAACGCTAACACGAGCGGCGAAATTCTGCCATCGGGTCGAAATTGACCAGGTGGCGTTTCATTGCGTGGCCTGAAGACCGGCTACGAGGCTTCCCGCTACGCGGGAAGGAGGAGAAGCAAACCACGCTCCGTGCTACGGAGTTCGGAGGGTTTTAAGCCTTCCCCGCGGAGCGGGGAGCCTCGTGAAAACAACAAATTTCCAAGCCGCTTGGGGGGCTTAGCTCTTTACGTCGAATACCATGCAGGTGGTGGTGCCGTGGGCATACAAGCGCCCCTTGGAGTCGGTAATGCGTCCCTCGGCAGTCCCGACCTGGCGCCCGACGTGAATCACGCGGCCTTCGCAGCGCAACGGCCCGGTGTCGGAGGTGATCGCCCGCACCAGGTTCACTTTCAACTCCAAGGTCGTGTAAGCCTTGCCCCGTGGCAGCGTGCTTTGCACCGCACAGGCCATGCACGAATCCAGGAGCGTCGAAGCCAGTCCGCCGTGCACTACGCCGATGGGGTTGTAGTGAAACTCCTTGGGCTCGACCGTGAACACGGCCAGGCCCTCGGATACCTCGGACAGGGTGAAGTCCAGGGTGTGCGCGATGGGCGGGCCGGGCAATTGCCCGCTGGCGATGGCGCGCAGGAACTCCAGCCCGCTCATGTCGCCGACGGCCGCGGCCGAGGCGCGCGGGTCCTGCCAGCCATAGGTACGCGTGCGCGCAGGTTGCTGCGCAGGTTCCCGCGCAGGTTCCCGCGCAGGTTCCCGCTTGGACTCGGCCATGGCTCTACCTGTGCTCTGTTACATATTGGGATAATTCGGTCCGCCGCCGCCCTCGGGCACCACCCACACGATGTTCTGCGTAGGGTCCTTGATATCGCAGGTCTTGCAGTGCACGCAGTTCTGGGCGTTGATCTGCAGGCGGTCCTTCTGCTGCGGCGTGCCCTCGTTGTCTTTCACGAACTCGTACACCCCGGCCGGGCAGTAGCGGAACTCGGGGCCGGCGTATTCCCTGAGGTTGACGTTGACCGGGATGGAGGGATCCTTCAGCGTCAGGTGGATGGGCTGGTTCTCTTCGTGGTTGGTGTTGGACAGGAACACCGAGGACAGGCGGTCGAAGCTGATCTTGCCGTCGGGCTTGGGATACTCGATCGGCGTGTAGTCGCTGGCCTTGCACAGCATTTCGTGGTCGGCGTGCTGGTGGTGCAGGGTCCACGGGAACTTGCCGCCCAGGGCGAACTGCTCCAGGCCCACCATGAACGTGCCGGTGTAAAGGCCCTTGCCCATCCATTGCTTGAAATTGCGCGCCCGCCACAGCTCCTTGTACAGCCACGACGACTTGAACGCTTCCGGGTAGGCCGCGAGCTCATCGCCGGAGCGATTCGCGCCCAGGGCGTCGAAGGCGGCTTCGGCGGCCATCATGCCGGACTTGATGGCGGCGTGGCTGCCCTTGATGCGCGAGGCGTTGAGGAAGCCGGCGTCGTCGCCGATCAGGCAGCCGCCGGGGAAGGTGAGGCGGGGCAGCGACATGATGCCCCCCGCCGTGATGGCGCGCGCCCCGTAGGCCAGGCGCTTGCCGCCTTCCAGGAAATAACGGATGGCGGGGTGCTGCTTGTAGCGCTGGAATTCCTCGAAGGGCGACAGCCACGGGTTCTCATAGGCCAGGCCCACCACGAAGCCGATGGCTACCTGGTTGTTCTCGGCGTGATACAGGAACGAACCGCCGTAGGTGTCGGAGTTGAGCGGCCAGCCGGCGGTGTGGATGACCAGGCCCGGCTTGTGCCTAGCCGGGTCGATGTCCCACAGCTCCTTCAGGCCGATGCCGTAGGCCTGGGGATCGGCGCCGTCCCGCAGCTTGTACTTGTCCATGAGCTGCTTGCCGAGGTGGCCGCGGCAGCCTTCGGCGAAGAAGGTGTACTTGCCGTGCAGCTCCACGCCGGGCTGGAAGTTGGCCGTGGGCTGGCCGTCGCGGCCCACGCCCATGTTGCCCGTGGCCACGCCCTTGACCGCGCCCTTGTCGTCATAGAGCACCTCGGCGCCGGCGAAGCCGGGGAAGATTTCCACGCCCAGCTCCTCGGCCTTCTGGCCCAGCCAGCGCGTGACGTTGCCCAGGCTGATGACGTAGTTGCCGTGGTTCTGGAAATTGGCGGGCAGGAAGGCATTGGGCACCTTGAACGAGCCCTTTTCGGTGAGGAACAGGAAGCGGTCCTCGGCCACGGGCACGTTGAGCGGCGCGCCCTGTTCCTTCCAGTCGGGGAACAGCTCGGTGATGGCGATGGGGTCCATGACCGCGCCCGACAGGATGTGGGCGCCGATTTCAGAACCCTTCTCGATGACGCACACGCCCACTTCGCGGCCTTTTTCGGCGGCGAGCTGCTTGAGGCGGATGCCCGCGGCCAGACCCGCGGGCCCCCCGCCCACGATGACCACATCGTATTCCATCACGTCGCGCTGCACGGGTTCTGCCACGATATGTCCTTCTTTGCGGATGATTTTGGTATCCCGCCATTATAATGGGTCAACAAGGGGCTGCACTGAGCCCTGCACTGAGCCCGGCACCGCGGGCGGGCCGGAAATTCTCGAATGCACAGCGAAAAAAAACACGTCCTCACCCTTGCCATTCCCCTGCGCCGCAGCGACATGGACGGCGCGGGCCACGTCAACAACGTGCGCTACTTCCGCTTCATGGAAGAGGCGCGCGTGGCCTGGTACGAAAGCCGGGATGTCGTGGGCAACGTGCCCGGCATGGCGTCACCCTCAAAGGTGCTGCCGCTGAACTGCAGCCCGGTCATCGTCACCGCCAACTGCACCTTCATCAAGGGGCTGAAATTTCCCGGGGATGCGCTGGTGGATGTTTCAATCGGGGAGCCTGGCCGGTCGAGTTTAATGATCTGGTATACGTTCCGCGCCAGCTATGCGCCGGATACGGTGTTCGCCGAAGGTGTGACCAAGGCGTTGTGGATAGACATCGTGAAGGAGAAGTCGATTCCCTTGCCTGGCCCGGTTCGTGCATTGTTTGCCCCCACCTAACAGGTTTTGATCGTTGGATTTTCACGAGGCGCGGCGCAGGAGCGTCGCCCTAGTGCAACCTGGGCAGCGGATGCGCCGCAGTGCGCCACCTACGCTGTGCCGCATCGCGCAAGCGCGATCGTAGCATCGCGCTTGCGCGATCGTAGAACACGAGCGCCCTCGGGCGCTGTGGCACAACGCTTCGGTGGCGCGGCGCTTCCGCGCCGCGGGCTTTAAAACCCCCTCTCCGGAGGAGAGGGCCTCGTCGATTTAGAAGTTAGGAGCTGCTGCAATGACTGCCTCTGCAAAAGCCAGTGCGCCGAAAACCAAGGAAAAACCTCTCTGGGAGCCGAGTCAGAAACGCATTGCCGACGCCGCTATCACCGCTTTTGCTCGCGAAGCCATCACCGAGAACGGCCTCAAGTTCAACACCTGGCCCAAATTCTGGAACTGGA
>DATNCF010000601.1:0-2106 GCA_035571675.1 Burkholderiales bacterium
AAGCCGCCCGGGGCGAGCCGCATCAGCAACCCCAGGGCGCGGCCGCCAGCGTGCGGCGCACCCATCGGCCCTACGTGTTCGCGGCCATCATCATGGCCATGTTCATGGCGGCCATCGAGAGCAACATCGTGGCCACCTCCATGCCCAGCATCGCCGCCAAGCTGGGCGGCGTGTCGCTGTATAGCTGGGTGTTCTCTTCCTACCTGCTCATGCAGGCCGTGTCCGTGCCCATTTACGGCAAGCTGGCTGACCTGTTCGGGCGCAAGCACGTGTTCATCGCCGGCATCGCCATTTTCCTCGCCGGGTCGCTGCTGTCGGGCTTTGCCTGGTCCATGCCTTCGCTCATCGCCTTTCGTTTCGTTCAGGGCCTGGGGGCGGGCGCGGTGCTGCCGCTGGCCGTCACGCTGGTGGGGGACCTGTACAGCCTTGAGGAACGCGGCCGGGTGCAGGGCTACACCGCCAGCGTATGGGGCATCTCCTCCATCGTGGGGCCCTTGTCCGGCGCCCTCATCGTGCAGTACCTGGACTGGTCCTGGGTGTTCTGGGTGAACCTGCCGCTCGGAGTGGTGGCAATCGCCTTGGTCGGCCTGTATCTGCACGAGGGCTCGGCGCACCAGCACCCGCGCATCGACTACGCCGGCGCCACGCTGCTGTTCGCCACTCTGTCGGTTCTGATGCTGCTCCTGACCCACAGCGCCGACTGGCCTGCGGCCGCCATCGCCGGCCTTGCCGCCGTGGTCATCGTGGGCGCGGCGCTGTTCATCCGCCAGGAGCGGCGCGCGCCCGAGCCGGTGATGCAGCTTGATTTGTGGAAAAACCCGCTCATCGCCCGCGCCAATGCCGCCACGCTCACGGCCGGCGTGGTCATGGTGGGCATCGTGAGCTTTCTGCCCACCTACGTGCAGGGCGCGCTCGGCACCACGGCGCTGGTGGCGGGCTTCACCCTGTCGGCCATGTCGGTGGGCTGGCCGGTGGCTTCGACCGTCACCGGGCACGTGCTGACCAGAATCGGCACGCGCCGCCTGTCGCGCTTCGGCGGGCTGGCCGTGTTCGCCGGCGCCCTCATCATCGCGTTCGGCGCGCAGGCCGGGCCGCTGGTGGGCGCGGCCGGCTCGTGCATCATGGGCGTGGGCCTGGGCACGCTGAACACCACCTACATCGTGGCCATCCAGACCAGCGTGCCGTGGGCACAGCGCGGCGGCGCCACGGCCGCGAACCTGCTCATGCGCATCCTCGGCAACGCCCTGGGCGCGGCGCTGTTCGGCGGCGTGTTGAACGCGCTGTTCCAACACCGGCTGACGGCGCAGAACCTGGCCGGAGGCTATTCGGTGGACAGCGTGGCGCAGCTGCTGGGCGGCGGGGATGGAGGCAGCAGCGTGGACGCGGCCACCGCGCGCGTGCTGCGCGAGGCGTTCGCGTTCAGCCTGCACGGCGTGTTCTGGGGCGTGGTGATCGCGGGCGCGTTGACCTTGCTCATCAGCCTGCAACTGCCCGAGGTGAAGTTGGGCGGCCCCCAGCGCGGTGCCCCGCCCAAGCCTGAATAGCCGGACAAGGCTGGCCGCGCAGGGCGCGGGGCCGTGATGCTCAGGAGCGTTGCTCGTTCAAGGTGAAGCGCGCGCTGTCGTCCTGGGCGAGCAGGTCCTTGAGCACCGGCATCGTTTCCCGCAGTGCCTTTGCCAGGGTATGGGGCGGATTCACCACGAACATGCCGCTGCCGTGCAGGCCGAAGCCGTCGGCCTGGGGCTGCTTCACGGTCAGCGTGACGTGCAGCCAGTCCACGCCCGGGAGGCGTTCGAGCGATTCGGGGAGTTGTCGCGATTCGCGCCGCTGTACCTGGGGATACCACACGGCGTATAGGCCGGTGGCGAAGCGCTCAAGCCCTTCGCGCAGCGCCACGATCACGTGCCGATAATCGTTCCTGTCCTCGTAAGAAGGATCGAGCAGCACCACGCCGCGCCGCGGCGGCGGGGGCAGCACGGACTTGAGCAGCTCGAAGCCGTCCCCGCCCGTCACGGCCACGCGCTTGGCCGCGGCGCCCTGGCGCGCCGGGGTGAAATAGTCGGCCAGCGTGCGGCTCTCGGTGCTGTGCAGTTCGAACAGGCGCAG
>DATNCF010000602.1:0-2780 GCA_035571675.1 Burkholderiales bacterium
GGCTGCGGCCGTAGGCCCGGGCCGTGTCGATCACCGTCACGCCGCGCCCGGCCGCGAGGCCGAGCACGCGCCGCACCTCGTCTTCGGGCGTCATGCCCCCGCGATTGGAGACGCCGTAGTCCAGCCCGAATTGCGCGGTGCCCAGGCCCAGTTTCACGAAACCAGCGACCTCAATTCCGCGGCCACGCGGGCTTGGCCGGCATCGCTCAGGGCCGAGTACATGGGCAGGCTGATCGCTTCGGCGTAATAACGCTCGGCCTCGGGAAAATCCCCCGCCTTGAACCCCAGCGCACGATAGTGCGGCTGCAGGTGCATGGGAATGTAGTGCACGTTGGCGCGGATGCCGGCGGCGTGCAGGCCCTCGAACACCTGGCGCCGCTCGTTGCGGCCGCCGGGCGGCACACGCACCACGTACAGGTGCCATGCCGACAGCGCCGCCGGCCGCTGCCAGGGCAGCGTGACCGGCGCGCCTTCGAGCAGGCGGCCGTATTGCGCCGCCAATTGGCGGCGGCGCGCCAGGAATTCATCCAGGCGCCGCAATTGCGACAGGCCCAGGGCGGCCTGAATTTCGGTGATGCGGTAGTTGTAGCCCAGTTCCACTTGTTCGTAGTACCACGGCCCGTGCAGGGCGTCGTGCAATGGGTCCTGCATGCGCGCCGCGTCGCGGGTCACGCCATGGCTGCGCAGCAGCCGTAGCCGCTCGGCAAGTTCCGGGCGGTTGGTGAGCAGCATGCCGCCTTCGCCCGTGGTGAGGATTTTCACGGGGTGGAAACTGAACACCGTGATGTCGGAATGTACGCCGGCGCCGACACGCGCCGTGCCGTCCACGGCGCCCACTGCGTGCGCGGCGTCCTCGATCACGGCCACGCCGTAGCGCTTGGCCAGCGCCCCGATGGCGGCCATGTCGCAGGGCTGCCCGGCGAAATGCACGGCCACCAGCACCTTGGGCAGCCGGCCGTGTTTGGCGGCCTGCGCGAGCTTTTCCTCCAGCCGCTCCGCGCTCAGGTTGTAGGTGCGCGGATCGACGTCCACGAAATCCACCCCGGCCCCGCAGTACAGGGCGCAGTTGGCCGAGGCCACGAAGGTGTTGGGGCTGGTCCACAGCGTGTCGCCGGGGCCAAGGCCCAGGGCGCGGCAGGCGAGGTGCAGCGCCGCCGTGGCATTGCATACCGCCACGGCATGGCGCGCGCCGCAGTAGCCGGCCAGCGCCTGCTCGAACTGCTCGATGACCGGCCCCTGGGTGACGAAGTCCGAGCGCAGCACACGGACCACGGCCGCGATGTCGGCCTCGGAAATATCCTGCCGCGCGTAGGGAATGGGCGGCGGATCGTCCTGGCGGTCCACCAAGCTCAGGCCCCGTTCATGGCGCGCAATTCCGCCACCGTGAGGAAATGCGGATTGCTGCCTGAGCTGTATTCGAAATCCGCCTCCACAGGAGCGGCCTTCTCGCCGAGCGCGTTCTTGGAATATTCCACGGCGGCGGCAAAGCGTATGGCGGGCTTGATGACGTAGTGGTCGGCGAACTCGAGAGTGAGGTGGCAATCGTCGACCGGGCACATGACTTCATGCAGCTTCTCCCCCGGCCGTATGCCCACCACGCGCGTGGCGATGCCGGGCGCCATGGATTCCACCAGGTCGAGAATGCGCATGCTGGGTATCTTGGGCACAAAGATCTCGCCGCCGTGCATGCGCTTGAAGCCCTGGATGACGAAGTCCACGCCCTGCGGCAGGGTGATCCAGAGGCGCGTCATGCGCTGGTCGGTGACGGGCAGTTCGCGCGCCCCCTCGGCCAGCAGTTGCCGAAACAGCGGCACCACCGAGCCGCGCGAGCCCACCACGTTGCCGTAGCGCACCACGGAAAAGCGCGTGACGTGGCCCCCGGCGATGTTGTTGGCAGCGACAAACAGCTTGTCCGAGGCCAGCTTGGTGGCGCCGTACAGGTTGACCGGGTTGGCGGCCTTGTCGGTGGACAGCGCGATGACCTTCTGCACCTCGTTGGCCAGCGCCGCGGTGATGACGTTCTCGGCGCCGTGGATGTTGGTCTTGATGCACTCCATGGGGTTGTATTCCGCCGCCGGCACCTGCTTGAGGGCGGCGGCGTGCACCACGTAGTCGACGCCGCGCATGGCCTGCGCCAGGCGCGCCTGGTCGCGCACGTCGCCCAGGAAGTAACGCATGCACGGCTGCGGGAAGCGCTGCTGCATTTCGAACTGCTTGAGTTCGTCGCGCGAAAACACGATGACGCGCGCCGGCTTGTATTGCTCGAGCAGCGTGCGCACGAACTCATTGCCGAACGAACCCGTTCCGCCCGTGATCAGGACGGCCTTGTCATTGAACACTCATGCGCTCCTTGTCATCGCGTGGCGCGGCGCCTTGATTGCGCGCCTTGAAATCCTCATACGCCAGCGCCATGCCCTGCGCGAGTCCCGTGCCCGCGCGCCAACCCAGCGCCGCCAGGCGCGAAACGTCCAGCAGCTTGCGCGGCGTGCCGTCGGGCTTGGTGGAATCGAAGCGCAGGTTGGCCGTGCAGCCCACGGTTTTGGCCGCCAGCCGGGCCAGTTCGCCGATGCTCACCTCGGCCCCGCTGCCGATGTTGACCAGCGGCGCGCGGGCATGACCGTCCAGAACGCCGTCGAACGCGGCGTCGGACAAGCCCATCAGGAAAAGGCAGGCCTCGGCCATGTCGTCGCTGTACAGGAACTCGCGCAGCGGCCGGCCCGAGCCCCACACCTCCACCTCCGCGCTGCCGGCTTCACGCGCCTCATGCATCTTGCGGAGCA
>DATNCF010000603.1:0-2699 GCA_035571675.1 Burkholderiales bacterium
CGTACAGCAGGTGCGCCAACGCCTCGCGGTGGCGTTCGCTCATGAACAGGTAGCGCGGGTCGGGCGCGATCGAGAACGGCGCTTGCTTCAGGCCGAAATAAGACGCGTACATGGCCGTAAGGATAACCGCCTCGCGGTCACCGTCCCCCGATCAGGCCGTGGTCAGCACCGTGCGGCGCACCCGCTGCACGTTGAATGCGCTGGTGATCAGCACCGCCTGCATGAACACCAGCCCGAGCCAGACGCCGCGGTACTGCTGGTGGTCCATCAACGTTCCGAAGATCAAAGGCGAAATGGCCTGGCCGATATCCAGGCCGGAATAGACAATGCCGTACACGCGACCAGTCGCGTTCTCTGGCGTGGAGCGTTTCACGAGCAGGTCGCGCGAAGGCGCTGCGATGCCGCTGGCAAAGCCCATCGCCCCGAACAGCGCCGGCACCGCCAGCGCGGGAACGGAACCCAGGCCGATCACCAGTGCCACCAGCGCCGCGAGGCCGAAGCCGATGCCGACGATCCGTTCGCAGCGCGCCGGATCGGAGGCGAGAAAGCCGCCAAGCACCATGCCGCCGGCACCGCACACCATGTAAACCGTGAGGCACATGGCCGCCACCGCGATCGGCACGCCATGCAACTGGCGCGCCGCCTCGGGCGCGAATGCCTGGATGACGCTCAGCACCACGGCATAGAAGAAGAAAAAGAAAAAGCACATCCAGACGGCGGGGATCCGCAGGAATTCGAAATTGCCTTCGGCTCGCGCGGCCGTGGCGTGCCGGGGTGCGCTGGCGGGCAGCGCCAGCTTGCCGCGGTTCAACCAGAGCGCCGCCATTGCCGCCAGGGCCAAGGTGCCCGCGCCCATCAAGGCGGTGCGCCACGTAAAGGCAATCGCCAGCGGCACCAGCATGGCCGGCGCCAGCGCCCAGCCGAGACTGCCCGTGATGCCGTGAACGCTGTACGCATGGCCCAGCCGTGGCGGGCTCACTTTGCGGTTGATCAACGTGTAGTTAACCGGGTGAAAGACGCCATTGCCGACGCCGGCCACGATCGAGAAAAACGCCATCGACCAATAGCTGGGACTGAGCGCGTAGCCGAATGCGGACGTGGCCAGCAATGCCAGGCCGGCGAACAGGATCGGCCGCGGCCCATAGCGGTCCACCAGGAACCCCGAAAGCGCCTGGACCGCGCAGGACACGACGAAGAACAGCGTCATCAGGAAGCCGAGCTCGGTGTAGCTGGCGTGGAAGGCATCCTTCAGCCACGGAAACAGGGGCGCCAGCAGCAACTGGTTGAAATGGCTGATCATGTGGGCCAGCCCGACCAGGCCGATCACCCCGGCGTCCTGGCGCAGGCCCGGAGCCGGCGATGCATTGGCAATAGTGGCGCTCATAGGCCCGATGGTAGTGGCACGGCGGCGTCGCCGCTTCTGCGGGTCGGCAAGGGCCGACGGCGAGGCGGGCTACTCCTGTACGAGCTCGCCCGGCGCCGGCCGTGCAGCCAGTTCATGCACCGCCATGCCGCCCAGCATCGCCAGCGTGAATACAAGGGCCTGCCAATGCCCCGCGCCCGTGGCCACGACCGCCGGTCCCGGACAAAAACCCACCAGTCCCCAGCCCACACCGAACACCAGGCTGCCGATCAGCACGCGCGAGTCGATGTCGTCGCCGGCAGGCAATTGCATGGCGCCGCCGAGATAGCTGGTGGTGCGCTTGCGTGCCGCGGCGAAAGCGAAGAAGCCGACGGCAATGGCACCGGCCATCACCAGGGCAAGCGACGGATCCCACGCGCCGGCCAGATCCAGGAAACCCGTCACCTTGCCTGGGTCGGTGAGGCCCGAAAGCAGCAGGCCGATCCCGAAGAGCAGCCCTGCGATGAATTCCATCAGTCGATTCATGGCGGCTCTCCCTCACCCAATGACATGCCGGACGAAAAAGACGGTCGCGAACCCGGTGACCATGAAGGTCAATGTGGCGGCCAGCGAACGCCGCGACAGCCGCGAAAGGCCGCACACCCCATGGCCGCTGGTGCAGCCCGAGGCATAGCGCGTACCCCAGCCCACCAACAAGCCCGCTGCCACCAGCACGGCCCCGCCTGCTTGCATCCGGAAAGTCGCAGGCTGTGCGAACAGATTCCATAGGGTCGGTGCCAGGAGCAGGCCGGCGACGAATGCGACGCGCCAGCCGATATCGCCTGCGCGTGGCCGTACCAGCCCACCCAGGATCCCGCTGATGCCCAGCACCCGCCCGTTGAGCAGGATGAACAGCGCCGAGGCAAGCCCCAGGAGGACGCCGCCGGCAAGCGAACTCCAGGGTGTGAAGTGGTTCCAGTCGATGCTCATTGATGGCTTTCCTGCTTCGAAGGTGCGCAGAATACTTGATTCTCAAGACCAGAGTTCGTTCATTGCGCGCACGAAGCCGGCGCGCAATGCCGGCTCGGCCGCCGGCACTATTTGTCCCGCGACGAACACCTGGCTGAATCCGGTCGCCGGGCTGGAGAACACGATCGCATCGAGCAGGTGGTCGGGCGGTATGCCCGCCAAGGCGCTGCTCGCGGTGTCCACCACCATGAAGTCGGCGCGCTGGCCCGGCGCGAGGCCGCCCAGTGGCCGCCCAGCTGCCGCGCTGCCACCTTCCAGGGCGCCCTGGAACAGCGCGGTGGCGCTGCTCTCGCACAGGGCTGAGCGCGCCGCCACGTTGCGCTGGCGC
>DATNCF010000604.1:0-3160 GCA_035571675.1 Burkholderiales bacterium
ATGACCTCGCCCGATCATCCGAGCGGGACCGACCGCATCGCGGAAGCCGCGCGCGCGCTGGGCCTCGCGCCCGAGGCGATCGTCGTGAACGTGCAGGGCGACGAGCCGCTCATCGATCCGCGCCTGATCCGCGAGGTGGCCGCCGCCCTCGCCGCGCATCCGGAAGCGTCGATCGCGACCGCGGCCCACCCGATCGATTCGGCGGCGGCGTTCTTCGATCCCAACGTGGTGAAGGTGGTGCTGGACGAGGAGGGCTTCGCGCAGTACTTCTCGCGTGCCCCCATTCCCTTCGCGCGCGACGCCTTCGCGCGCGGGCGCGACCAGCTGCCGCGCGACTTCCCGGCGCTGCGCCACATCGGCATTTACGCCTATCGCGCGCGTTTCCTGCGCGAGTACGCCTCGCTCACGCCGACTGCCGCGGAGCGCTTCGAGGCGCTCGAGCAGCTGCGCGCGCTCGGCCACGGCCATCGCATCGCGGTCGCGATCTGGAATCGCCCCGTGGAAGCCGGCGTCGATACCGCCGCCGACCTGGAGCGCGTGCGAAAACGCCTCGCGAAGCCGCCGCCCCGCTGATAAATCACAAGGAAACGCGGGGTCGGTCCGCTATAATGCCCGGCTGACCAGAACGGCCCTCGGAGGGGTGGGCAAATGCGTCTGATACTGCTGGGCGGGCCCGGTGCGGGGAAAGGCACGCAGGCCACGTTCATCACCCAGAAATTCCGCATTCCGCAGATTTCCACCGGCGACATGCTGCGCGCCGCGGTGAAGGCGGGCACGCCGCTCGGCCTCGCCGCCAAGAAAGTCATGGACGCGGGGGAACTGGTGTCGGACGACATCATCATCGGCCTCGTGAAGGAGCGCCTGAAGGAGCCGGATTGCGCCAAGGGCTACTTGTTCGACGGCTTCCCGCGCACCATTCCCCAGGCCGAGGCCATGAAGGCCTCGGGCGTGGCGCTGGACTACGTGCTGGAAATCGACGTGCCCGATGCGGACATCGTCGAGCGCATGAGCGGGCGGCGCACGCATGCCGCGTCGGGCCGCACCTACCATGTGAAGTTCAATCCGCCCAAGGTCGCGGACAAGGACGACGTCACCGGCGAGCCGCTGGTGCAGCGCGAGGACGACCGCGAGGAGACCGTGAAGAAGCGCCTCGATGTGTATCACCAGCAGACCAAGCAATTGGTCGGGTATTACTCGGGCCAAACGGGCCCCGGCGCGCCCAAGTACCGCAAGATCTCGGGCGTGGGCAGCGTGGACGCCATACGCGATCGCGCCTTCAAGGCGCTGGACGCATAAAGGGTTCACATGAAGCGGGTAACACTCACGCAATATCTGGTTGAACAACAGCGCCGGCCGGGCTCCACGGTGTCAGCCGAACTGCGCCTGCTGATCGAAGTGGTGGCTCGCGCCTGCAAGCGCATCGGCAACGCCGTGTCCAAGGGCGCGCTGGGCGAGGTGCTGGGCGGGGCGGGCAGCGAGAACATCCAGGGCGAGGCGCAGAAGAAGCTAGACGTCATCGCCAACGAAGTGCTGGTGGAGGCCAACGAGTGGGGCGGCCACCTCGCGGCCATCGTGTCCGAGGAGATGGACGTGCCGCACCGCATTCCCAGCGACTATCCGCGCGGGCAGTTTCTGCTGCTCATGGATCCGCTGGATGGGTCTTCCAACATCGACGTGAACGTGTCCATCGGCACCATCTTTTCGGTGCTGCGCTGTCCCGAGGGCATGGAGCCCGAGGAGAAGGCCTTTCTCCAGCCGGGCTCCGCCCAGGTGGCGGCCGGTTTCGCCGTGTACGGGCCGCAGACGCAGCTCGTGCTGACGGTGGGCAGCGGCGTCGCCGCCTTCACGCTGGATAGGGAACTGGGCAGCTTCGTCATGACCGCGCCCTCCGTCACCATGCCCGCCGACACGGCCGAGTTCGCCATCAACATGTCGAACATGCGCAACTGGGAGCCGCCGGTGAAGCGCTACATCGACGAATGCCTGGCGGGCAAGACCGGCGCGCGCGGCAAGGACTTCAACATGCGCTGGGTGGCCTCCATGGTGGCCGACGTGTTCCGCATCCTGTCGCGCGGCGGCATCTTCCTCTATCCCAAGGACGCCAAGCACACCAGCGGCCGGCTGCGCCTGATGTACGAGGCCAATCCCATGGCCTTCATCGTGGAGCAGGCGGGCGGCTCGGCCACCGACGGACGGACCCGCATCCTCGACATCCAGCCCACGGCGCTGCACCAGCGCGTGGGCGTGGTGCTGGGCGCGAAGAACGAGGTGGAGCGGGTCACCGCTTACCACCAGGGATAACCCGATGGATGGCACCCGGCCGAATGTGCGCCGGGCGCTGAGCGCGGGAAAAGCCGGTTGGCCCAAGGCAGCCGGCTGACGCGGAGACGCCGGGCTCCGGCTGATGAATACGGCACGGCCGCCGGTCGTTGGCCGACAGCGGGGAAGAGCTCCCGGGGCCTGGAAGCCCCGGTAATTCCTGTTACAATCCAACGCTTTATTTCGCCCCCCTCAATAAACTCAGGGCCCCCAACAGGCCTACGCTCAGGAGGAGATATGTCAGCAGGACTTTGGTTCGCGCTTATTTGCGCGGTTATCGCGATCTTGTACGGTGTCTGGCAGATTGGCTGGATCAATGCCCAGCCCACCGGCAACGACCGCATGCGCGAAATCGCCGCGGCCATCCAGGCGGGTGCAAAGGCCTATCTCAACCGGCAGTACATGACCATCAGCATCGTCGGCGTGATCCTGTTCGTCGTCATCGGCTTCGCCCTGCACTGGCCCACGGCCATCGGCTTTCTGATCGGCGCGGTGCTGTCGGGCCTGACGGGTTACATCGGCATGAACGTGTCGGTGCGCTCCAATGTGCGTACCGCGCAGGCTGCCACTGTCGGTCTGAACGAGGCGCTCAAGGTTGCTTTCCGCGGCGGCGCCATCACCGGCCTGCTGGTGGTGGGCCTGGCGCTGCTGGGCGTGACGGCGTTTTACGCCTACCTGCATTCGGCCAGCGCGCCCGAGGCCAAGCTGTCGGAGGTCATCAAGCCGCTCATCGGCCTGGGCTTCGGCGGGTCGCTGATCTCCATCTTCGCGCGTCTGGGCGGCGGCATCTTCACCAAGGGCGCCGACGTGGGCGCCGACCTGGTGGGCAAGGTCGAAGCCG
>DATNCF010000605.1:0-13388 GCA_035571675.1 Burkholderiales bacterium
GTGCGCCTGGCTCACGAGAACAACGCTCGTCGAACCTATCTGAAAACTATCGGCACACTTAGAAAGGAACTGTCCGAGTTCAATATCTTGGCGCTCTCCTCGCCCGCCGTCCCGGCCGTACAATCGACCGCAAGCGCCTCCCCCTCCCGTGAGGAGACGTTGATTCTAAAAACACTCGAAGCTCTTGTCCCGAGCGCAGCGGCCTCATATAGACAAGGGTGGTCAGACTTAGTTGGCTCAGAGCGGTTGTCCTACCGAGGTACCGCTGCTGAGTTTCGAGAATCGCTGAGGGAAACTCTCGACCAGCTTGCGCCTGATGCCGATGTGCAATCCCAGAACTGGTACAAGCGTGAAGACGGCCAAACGAAACCTACGATGAAGCAGAAGGCTCGATACATTCTGACATCTCGAGAGCGAAACAAGACTCAACGCGAGTCCGCAGAAAAAATTCTGACACTGATTGAAGAACTCTCTGGCGAGGTGATGCGAGCGGTGTACAACCGCGCCTCACTTGCCACGCATATCCACCAAAGTAAGGCAGAGGTGCAAAAAATAAAACGTTATGTTGACACTGTACTTTTTGATCTGCTTGAGATCGTGCCATGAAGGAATGCCACAGAGGGTGAGCCGCCATTCATTTCTTTAGCGTTCCGATCCCATCGTCGGATCAGGCTGTCTGTCCCGCATTCTTTCGCTTATAGATTCTGCGTAAGTTCCTTGAGCGTCACCTTCAACACATCCTCCCGCCAAGAGTAGAAGCGAGCAAGGAGTCGGTCTTTCGTTTCGTTGTAGAAAAACACGAATCCCTCTTCGGCGACAGGCACGAGCGCAGAGCGCACGTGACCTTCCTCATCGGTGTCCCGGAACTCCAAGAAAGGTGCACAAATTAAACTTCCATTGAATGGCCGCCCGATACCATGAAACGCAAATACAAGCCGAGCACGCCGCGACCAGTTCATATTTAGCGCGATCCAAGACCGATATTCGGCGGTGTCCACGTAATAATGCAAATGGAACTTCGCGTTTTCGATGATCTGCGCCCGGAAATAGTGGTCTGTCTCTTTATTTGAGCGCGATACGAAAACCGCCGCAGCGCTAGAGACCTTCTGCAAAGCAGGCGTAATATTTGGTGCGATAGCATGCAATCGCACATCCAAATCCTCTCGGAGAGCGTCGGCGAGATTGAACACACCCCTTAGCAATTCCAGCTTTTTGGCCGCGACCTTGTCAGCCGCTTTAAGCAGACCACCGAGAATGGCCGATACGTCGCCCTGAGCAAGGATAGCCTCGGAAACGGCCGTCGCCTTCCGGAATTGCACGATCTGCAACTTCGCTACCATATCGATAAGCGGCTTCAGATTCCCTTGATCTGCAGATTCCAGGGCGTCGAGGTAGGCCGGCTTATCGTCGCGCGTAACGACGAGCGGAAAGAGCCCGTCCTTTACCAGAACAAGTGAGGCGATGGCGCGGGCGACACGCCCATTACCGTCCTGGAATGGGTGAATTTGTGTAAAGCGGTGGTGAAGCCACGCAGCCTGTACTTCGCTTGGAACAGCTTTCTTAACATGTTCCGCATGTATCGCCACGAGGCGATCCATTTCGGCGGCTACATGTTCTGGCGCACAGTAGGCATATGTGACACCGTCGCGAACCGGATAGTTCGGTTGCATTTTCCACGCGCCCTTGATTAACGGTATCTCCACGGAGCGTCCTTGAGCGTCAACACCATCGGCCACGCTCTGGCTGCGCAGCAAAGCGGCGTGAAGTTCCTTGATGTAGGAGACTGACAATGCGCGCCTGCTACTGACGAAATCAAATATGCCGTCAAGTGCGTCTTTCTGGTCGCGTAATAATTGCAGCACATATTCTCGCGGACGGTTAGTCGATCCATAGCTCAAGAGTTCGGCCTGAAACCCGCGTTCGATCAAGGTTTGGGTGACGCCGCGCTCGATCTCGTACAGATTTTCGATCACGCCGGTCTCAATCGCCCATTCCCGGCTCAGCTTTTCGGTGAAATCCGAAAGTTGACTTGTGCCTTTAAGCCGCGTTCTTTGATCGGTCCAAACCGCCTTGATACCGGGAACCTCCGATGCGCTCAGGGATTGAGGATCGGCCTCAAGATCGGTAATGCCGGTTTCAGGGTTCCAAATCAGCTGAATATTTGTATCGGTCATACGTGAACCCACTTTAATGTTGACGTCGCATTACTGCTTTCATTATCCGCCCGCGCACCGACTTCGACCAGCCAGCTGATAGTCGTATCCGCTTTTCGCCCTAATCACTACATTAGGCCGCCTTGAACGGCAGCACATTCGCACCTTTCCTGAGTGCGTCCAGGTAATCCGACCACTTCTGCATCATTGTCGTGCGCTCGGATAAATATTCGGCCCGGTTGTAGGCCCCGCGCACCTCGTCCCGCTCGCTGTGCGCAAGCTGGCGCTCGATGACATCCGGCCTGAATCCCAACTCGTTCAGGGAAGTGCTCGCAACAGCTCTAAAACCGTGTCCGGTCATCTTGCCCTTGTAGCCTAGCCGGTACAGGGCAAAGAGCATGGTGTTGTTGCTAATGGGCTTGTCGCGGTTCCTGCCGGGGAAGACGAACCGGCTGCCACTGCCGATCTCGCGCAGCTGCTCCAGGATGGCGAGGGCTTGCTTGGCAAGGGGGACGACATGCTCCGCCTTCATCTTCATGCGCCCGGCCGGTACGACCCAGATTCCGGCATCCAGGTCGAATTCGGTCCATTCAGCCCCGATCAACTCATTGGTGCGCACAAACGTCAGGGCGAGCAATTCAAGCGCCAGGCGGGTCTGCTTGTCGCCGCCCATCTTCTCGTAGCTGCCAATGGCCCGCAGTAGCGGAGGCAGTTCCTGGGGCCGCACTGCCGCCTGATGCTTTTTCTTGTGAGGTGTCAGGGCACCCCGCAGGTCAGCTGAAAGGTCCCGCTTGCAGCGTCCGGTGGCAATGCCATAACGGAACACCTGGCCGCAGACTTGCAGGATACGGTGCGCCAGATCATGCGCGCCGCGCTTTTCAATGGGACGAAGCGCCACCAGCAATTCCGGGGCCTCGATGTCACCGATGGGCCGTTTGCCGAGGGCAGGAAAGGCATTGCGTTCCAGCCGGCGCTTCACATCCAGGGCATGGCCCGGCACCCAGGTATGCACCTGCTTCTCGTACCACTCTTGGGCCACGGCTTCGAAGGAATTGGCCGCGGCAGCGATGCGGCGCAGCTTGTCGGCCCGTCGCTCGACCGCGGGGTCCAGGTTGTTCTTGAGATGCTTGCGCTCGAAGTCGCGCTTCTCGCGGGCTTCCTTGAGGCTGGTCTCGGGATAGACGCCGAGGGACAGCGATTTTTCAGTGCCTGCAATCCAATAGCGCAGCC
Organism: Burkholderiales bacterium; assembly: GCA_035571675.1. GTDB lineage: Bacteria > Pseudomonadota > Gammaproteobacteria > Burkholderiales > SG8-39 > CAIYPG01. The sequence continues at coordinate 3,384 of DATNCF010000605.1, forward strand.
GCCAGTACTTGCGCTGATCGTGGAAGACCCACAGGTACAATCCACCTCCATCGCCCAGCTTGCGGACCTTCCTGCCCTCGCTGGTGGCGTTCCTGCACTTCGCGTCCGTAAGCACCCAAGCCTCCGTGGTAAGTTTTCACCATCAGAAACCTAGTTTACCACCAGCCTTACCACGGTGGATAAGTGGATGCCATGAAACGTCTTGAAACGGCTTCGGACGATTTATCAGAGGGGAAATTGACTAGAGCCTTGATTATTGGACTGTATGAAACATCATGAAACGCAAATCTGGCGGAGGCGGTGAGATTCGAACTCACGGACCCCTTGCGGGATCGCTGGTTTTCAAGACCAGTGCCTTAAACCGCTCGGCCACACCTCCACTGCCCGCATTTTACGAAGTTTCCGGAGCGAGCGAGCGGGTACGCTCTCGTCTCCGTTTGGAGACGGATCCCGGGAAGCGGGCAAATCCTCCGTCCGCTCAAAATTTGGCCCGCCTGTATGGAGAACTGAACCCAAGCCTGCAGCAAGCGCAAACATAGGAAGCCGCATTTGCGCGTCCCGTTGCAAGGGTAAAGGGCAGCGCACCGTCACCATCCGGCGACAGTGCCATTGGGCCTATCGGGCCATTGTCCGGTCGCGGATGGTATGGAACCTGCAGCTACCATGGCAGTCGTATCGGGGGGGATGCCAACAATGCGGGTGTTATGCGTATCTCCCTCCGTTTTCTCGTTCCCCTCGTGCTGGCCCTTGGCGCCATTGCCTATGCGGTGGTGCCGCTGGTCGATCAACTCACGCTCAAGTGGTTCCTGCGCGACCTCGACACCCGCGCCGCCGTGATCGCCAAGGCCACCCAGGACCAGTTGAGCGGCCTAGTGCGCGAACCCCTGCGCGAACCGGAGACGCACCGCACGGTGCTCAAGCTCTTTGACCGCATCATCGAGGACGAGCGGGTTTACGCCATCGGCTTCTGCGACGAATCGGGCAAGCTGCGCTATGCCACGGGGCTTTACCCGACGGCCGAGGTGAGTTGCCGCGCCGGCGACGAGCCGCGCTACCAGCAGGTCACCCAGACGCCGAGCGGACCGCTGCACGTGGCCGCGACGCCGGTCGAGGTCGACGGCAAGGTGCTCGGGCACCTCGTCATCGTGCACGACATGTCGTTCGTGCGCACCCGCAGCGACGACACCAAGAAATACATCTTCTACCTGTTCGCCACCATCGCCTTCGTGGTGGCGCTGATCACCGTGGTCATTGCCGAAATCAGTTGGCGCGGCTGGATGGCCGGCATCAAGGACCTGATCTCGGGACGGGCTTTCCTGCTGTCGCCGGGGCGCAAGGCTCCCGCCCCGCAGGTGCAGCCGGAACTCGCGCCCATCGCCAAGGATCTGCAGGCGCTGGTCCAGGAACTGGAGTCGGAGCGGCGCAGCCGCGACGACAGCCAGATAGGCTGGAGCCCGGCGCAACTGCGCCGCATCCTGCACGAGGACCTGAAGGGCGACGAGATCATCATCGTCTCCAACCGCGAGCCCTACAGCCATGTGCGCAAGGGCTCGGTCATCGAGATCCAGCGCCCGGCCAGCGGCCTGGTCACGGCGCTGGAGCCCATCATGCGCGCCTGCTCGGGCACCTGGATCGCGCACGGCAGCGGCTCGGCCGACCGCGAGTCGGTGGACCGGAACGACCACGTCATGGTGCCGCCGGAGCGGCCCTCGTACCGCATCCGCAGGCTGTGGCTGTCCAAGGAGGAGGAGGACGGCTACTACCTGGGCTTCGCCAACGAGGGCCTGTGGCCGCTGTGCCACATCGCCCACACCCGGCCCATCTTCCGCCGCCGCGACTGGGACTATTACCAGTCGGTGAACCGGCGCTTCGCCGAGGCCGTGGAAACCGAGGCCAGCACCTCCAATCCCATCGTGCTCATCCAGGACTACCACTTCGCGCTGCTGCCGCGCATGGTGCGCGAGCGGCTGCCCGACGCCACCATCATCACGTTCTGGCACATTCCCTGGCCCAACCCCGAGACCTTCGGCATCCTGCCCTGGCGCGAGCAGATCCTCGAGGGGCTGCTGGGTTCGAGCATCGTGGGCTTTCACACCCAGTTCCACTGCAACAACTTTTTCGACACCGTGGACCGCTACCTGGAGGCGCGGGTGGACCGCGAGACCTTCACCATTTCCCACGGCGGCGAAAACACCGAGGTCCGGCGCTATCCCATCTCCATCGAGTGGCCGCCCGCCGCCCTCGAAGGCCTGCCCTCGGTGGAGGAATGCCGCCGGCAGGTGCGCGCCGCGCACGGCCTCGCGCCCGATACCCTGCTCGGCGTCGGCGTCGAGCGCCTGGATTACACCAAGGGCATCCTGGAGCGCTTTCTGGCCGTGGAGCGCCTGCTGGAAATGAACCCCGGCTGGGTGGGCCGCTTCTGCTTCATCCAGATCGCGGCGCCGTCGCGCTCCACCATCGACGAATACCGCAACTTCGAGGACAAGGTGCGCGCCCTGGCCGACTCCATCAATGCCCGCTTCGGCCGCCCGGGCTACCAGCCCATCGTGCTGAAGGTCGAGCACCACCATGCGCGCGAGGTCTACACCTACTACCGCGCGGCCGACCTGTGCGCGGTGCTCAGCCTGCACGACGGCATGAACCTGGTGGCCAAGGAATTCGTGGCGGCGCGCGACGACGAGCGCGGCGCCCTCATCCTGTCGCAGTTCACCGGCGCGGCGCGGGAACTCGTCGACGCGCTCATCGTCAATCCCTATGACATCGAGCAGTGCGCCGCCGCCTTCCACATCGCGCTCAACATGCCGGCCGAGGAGCAGCGCGCGCGCATGCGCAGCATGCGGAGCCTCATTCATGAATTCAACATCTTCCGCTGGGCGGGACGGATGCTGCTCGACGCGGCGCGCATGCGCAGCCGGCGGCGGCTGCAGGCGCGGGTGCGCAGCGCCAGGCGCTCGGCCCTGCGCGCAAGATCGGCCTGAGTGCTTGACAGGCGCATATCGCGAGGGCCGCTGACCCATGCTGCCTGAATACCAGGCCAGCTGGGCCTTTTTCCTCGACCTGGACGGGACGCTGCTCGACCTGGCCGACAGGCCCGATGCGGTGCGTCCCGTCCGCGAGTTGCCGGCGCTGCTGCGGCACCTGCACGCGGGCACCGAGGGCGCGCTGGCCCTGATCAGCGGCCGCGGCTTGCGCGACATCGACGGCCTGTTTCCCGGCATGAAGCTGCCGGCGGCCGGCCAGCACGGCCTGGAGCGGCGCGCCGCCGACAGCGTCGTCCACGTGCGCGCCTTCGGCCAGGCCAACCTGCGCCAGGTCTCGCGGCAACTGGAGCGCTTCGTGTCGCGGCACCCGGGCACGCTGCTGGAGGAAAAGGGCTACACCCTGGCGCTGCACTACCGGCTCGCGCCCCAATACGCGCGCGAAGCGCAGCAGGCCGCCGACGCGGCGCTGCAGGCGCTGGGGTCGGAGTTCGAATTGCAGCACGGCAAAAAGGTCCTGGAGATCAAGCCCGGCGGCACCGACAAGGGCACGGCCATCGAGGCCTTCATGAGCGAGGCGCCGTTCAACGGCCGCGTTCCGGTGTTCCTGGGCGACGACCACACCGACGAGCACGGCTTCGACGTGGTGAACCGCCTGGGCGGTTTTTCCATCAAGGTGGGTGAAGGCCCGAGCATCGCGCCGTTGCGGCTGGAAAATCCCGCCGCGGCGCGCGCCTGGCTGGACGGCTGGGTGGAGTGGGCCCGGGCGGCGGGCCTTCCGGGCGTCGAGCACGCCCGGTCCGCATGAACATCCCGCGCTGTCGTCCGATCTGCCCATGCCGGGTTCATGTTGTCGCCGGGGAACGACGGCCAGAATCCCGCTAAAGCAGCGCTCTGCGTCGCGCCGCCCGGATTGTGTCTCCGCACTGAGACAGGAGCCTCCTACGAGCCGCCTCACCCAACCGCCGAAAGCAGGACTTTTGTCACGCCTTTGGCCTGTTTCAGGACGTGGTTCGCCCGTCGCGAAGCGGGCACGCGCCTTGCAAGAGCTCGCCTCCATAAGAACCGGAGAGGAGCCAGCCATGGCGCTTGAACTTGATCGTGCAGTGGAGGATCGGCCGTTGCGGGACCGTCCCCTGCGCATCCTGATGTCGGCGTACGCGTGCCAGCCGGGCGCGGGCCCGGAATCGCGCCAGGGTTGGCAGTGGGCCTCGGGTCTGGCGCGCGCCGGCCACCACGTGCGTCTGCTCACGCACGTGGCCAACCGCGACATCATCGACAGCAGGCTCATCAACCATCCCGAGCCCGGCCTGGAGATCAGCTACACCGGCTTGCCATGGAGCGGCAGCGGCACGCGCCTCGACTACGTGTCATGGCAGCTGGCGGCCTTCACCGCCGCGCGCCGGCTGTGCCAGGAAGAGCACTTCGACGTGGCCCACCACCTCACGTACGGGCAATTCCATGACCCTTGCCTGCTGGCCTTTCTTGGGTTGCCCTTTGTGTTCGGCCCGGTGGGCGGCGGCGAGTCCGTTCCGGCGCAATTGCGCTCCACGCTGCCGGCGCGCGGCTATGCGCGCGAAGCGTTGCGCGACCTGACCAACGGCATGGTTGACATCGACCCGCTCATGGCCGCGATTTACGAGCGTTCCACCGTCATCCTGTGCAAGACCGGGCAGACGGTGCTGTCCATCCCGGAGCGGCACCGTGGCAAGTGCCGCGTGGAGATCGAAGGCGGAGTGGATGCGCCCGAGGCCCTGCCGCTGCGCCGCGCGCGCACCGACGGCCGCTTCCAGGTGCTGTTCGTCGGCCGCATCGAGCACGGCAAGGGCCTGCACCTGGGCCTGCAGGCCTTCGCGGCACTCAGGCAACGCCATCCCGAAGCGCTGCTCACCGTCATGGGCAGCGGCCCGGACGAGGCGGCGCTGCACGCGCTGGCCGACCGCCTCGACCTGCGCGGCGCGGTGGAGTGGGCGGGCTGGGCCGGCCGAGAGGCGGTGCTGCGGGCCTATGCCCGCCACGACGTGCTGCTGGCCACGGGCCTGCAGGACGCGAGCGGCAAGGCCGTGATGGAGGCCCTGTCCTGCGGACTGCCAGTGATCGCCCTTGACGCCGGACCGGCCGCCGCCCTGGTTGATTCGTCCTGCGGCTTTCGCATCCAACTCGGCGGGCCCAAAGCCGTGGTGGAAGACATGGCGGGCGCCATGTCCATCCTGGCCGAGGACCTGGAGTTGTCGCGGCGCATGAGCGAAGCGGCATGGCGCCGCGCGCGGCGGGATTTTTCCTGGACCGCGCGCATCCTGCGCATGGAACGCCTGTACCGCCAGGTGTGCCGGCTGGCCGCCGAAAACGCCGGCCAGCGCGCCGTCAGCGCCTGAGGAGGCATTCGAGGGTACGCCCGGCCTGAGAGGGCCGGGCGTCGGGGGGGACTGAGCGGGCGGCCTTGGGGCCGCCCGTGTTTTTCCGCTAGTAGAAGGTGTACTTGGCGTTGGCGTACCAGGCGTTGAAGGTGAAGTCGCGGCCGAACAGGTTGGAATTGCGGCTGCCGTGCTCCCAGGACAGCGACAATTGGGCGCGCGGAATGGGCCGGTAGCCCACCGACAACTGCGTGCCGCGGTAGGTATCCTCGCGCTCGGACGTTCCGAGCAGCGTGGTGCTGGGGTCGCCCCTGAAGTCGCGCTTCTCGTACAGGAACTGCGCCTGCACCACGATGGTCGCGGTGGGGGCCCACCGCGGTCCGATGCTCAAGCCGTTGCTCAGCACGTACGCCGCCGTGAAATCGCCGTAGGTGGGGGCGAAGCTCCCGGGCAGCGCCTCATAGGCCTTGAGCTCACGGTACGCCGAGGCGATCAGCGTGGTCTTGGAGCCCACCTCCAGGGTGTAGTTCAGGCTGCCCGTGGCGCCGCCGAAATCGCGCGCGGCAACGGCCTTGTGCTTGCGGCTGGTGTAGCCCAGGCGCGCGTCGATGGTGGACTTGCCGGACACGATCCAGTGCGCCACGGCGCTGGTCTCGGTCTGGTTATAGCGGTTGTCCACCAGCGTGGCGCCCACGAGTTGGCTGTTTTGGTAGTTGCCGTCGGAATACTTGATCTGCAGGCCGAGTGAATTCAGTTCCGGGGTGACGTAGTCCACGCCCACGGTGGCTGAGGTCACGTCGTTGTCCAGGATGTTGGCGCCTGGCAGGTCGTGGCTGTAGTTGTAGTAGTCCAGTGCGCCGCGCAGCTTGTAGCGCGCGGTGAGCGCGTACGCGACGCTGCCGAAGGTGTGGGTCTCGGTGACCATGTCCTTGGCCGGCGCCTGCAATTCGCCGAAGCCGCCCAGGAAGCGGCGCGTCCCGATGCCCGCGGTGCCGTTCCAGTCGTTGCCGTACTGCCACTGCCACGTGCCGGCGGCCGCATAGGCGGTGTTGTTCAGAAGCGAGAAGTGGTCGTAGTGGTAGGAATCCACCTGTGCGTCCAGCACCAGGTGCTGGCGGCTCACGGGAACGTCGGCCTTGAGGCCCAGTCCCAGGCGGGTGATGTTGTCGGATTTGTCGGAGCGGCCGAGGAGGGGAACGGGGTTGACCGATCCTGACAGCCGGAACAAATTGTCGTCATGGTAGTAGCCGCCGGATACCCAGGCGTGCACGACGTGACCGTCGGGGGCCGGGGCCGGGTAGGCCGGGTAGGCGCCCGAATCGGGCCAGACCAGATCGTCGGTGGTGATGTAGGCCTGGCTGACCGCCGGCGCGGCACAGAAGGCGGCGGCCACCGCCATGGCCAGGACGTGTCGCGAAGTGTTAACCGCGTTGCGTTGCATTGCTTCTCCGTTAAGGCTTTGTAATCGTGGTTGGAATAAAGTCCAAACCGAGGGCAAAATACTCCAAGCGGGGTGAAACCGCAATAAAAGAAAGGGCTTAGCGTGCTTTTTGTGGCTGCTTGTAGATTTTTAACTACATGGGATGCTGTGGGCAAGGACAATGCCTGATTTCATGAAAGTGACGCTGTCCAAACTCCTGCTGCCGCCCGCGTTGGCCTTGGTATGGGCCGGCTGGAGTCCGGTTGCCCTCGCCACCCTGGGGGGCGACCGCGCCAGCGTTGAGGGGGATGGTGCGCGCATGGGCGCGGGCGCCATGCGCCTGCGCGGCTCTGTGGCCGGAACGTACACGGTCCACGAGGCCACCCTGCCCAGCGGCACCCAGGTGCGCGAGTACCTGTCCACGGCCGGCGTGGTGTTCGGCGTGGCCTGGAGCGGACCCTTCAAGCCCGACCTGCGCCAGCTCCTGGGGCCGCATTTCGACACCATGATCGCGCGCCAGGCCGGGCATCTCCATGCGGGCAGGCCCGCGCTCAGGCAGCAGGAGTCCGACCTCGTGGTGGAATCGGCCGGGCACACGCGCAATTTCATCGGCCATGCCTACCTGCCGGGCGCATTGCCGCCGGGCGTATCGCCGGAGGACATCCAATAGTGCTCTTTGCTCTCGCGCGTTCCCGCTTGCTTTCCCGATTACTTCCTCCCCTGCTTCCCCGCCATTTCACGGTGTGCCTGTTGGCCGCGACGCTGGCCGCCTGCGGTGGCGGGGGTGGAGGCGGCGGCGGGGAGGGTGGGGGAGGCAGCTCGACCAGCCGCGCGGGGGTCACCGCCACCGGCACGGCCTCCGCCGCGCTCACCACGCCGCCCACCACGGTTGGAAACGTGCTGCCGGTGGTCGTTGACGCCGGGCCCGGCGGGACGCGCTTTCAGGTGGTCAACGTGCCCTATGTGAGCGTCACGGTCTGCACTCCCGGCACCGGCGCCGCCGCGGCCTGCCAGACCATCGACCACGTGTTGGTGGACACAGGTTCGGTGGGGCTGCGCCTGCTGCAATCGTCGCTCAGCTCCAGCCTCAGCCTGCCCCAGGTGACGAATGCGTCGGGCCAGGCCATCGGGGAGTGCGCCCAGTTCGCCGACGGCTTCCTGTGGGGTTCCGTGCGCAAGGCCGATGTCTACCTGGCCGGCGAGTTGGCGGCTTCGGTCTCCATTCAGGACGTGGGCGACCAGCCGGGCGGCGCGGTGGGCGTGCCGTCCGATTGCAGCAGCGCGGGCGGGCTCAATCTCGCGGCGTCCGGGCAATTGGGCGCGCGCGGCATCCTGGGCGTGGGCCTGTTCACCAATGACTGCGATGTCTGCCTGGCGCGCGCCATCGGTGCCGTCTACTACGCGTGCACCGGCACCGGCTGCGCCAACACCGCCGTGACCAACGCCCAGGTGGTGAAGAACCCGGTGGCGCTATTCGCCCTGTCCGGGGACAGCAACGGCGTGGTCATGGAACTGCCGGCGGTGGCCGGCAGCGCCAGCAGCCTTTCGGGGACGCTGACTTTCGGCATCGGCACGCAGGCCAACAACGCGCTCGGCGCGGCCGTGGTCTATCCCACCGACGGCAGCGGCGATTTCACCACGCGCTATACGCCCGTGGGCAGCGGAACCGTGGTGACCATGTCCTCCTTTGTCGACAGCGGCAGCAATGGCCTGTTCTTCAACGACGCCGGCATCCCGGTGTGTTCACTTTCGACAGGGTTCTATTGCCCTCCATTGCCGCCGCCGGTTTCACCTCTGAATTCGCCCCTGGCCTTGAGCGCGCAGATCGTGGCGGCGGCGCCGTCGGCCGCGTCGGCCACCGTGAACTTCACGCTGTTGAACACGGATGCATTGAGCGGGTCGACCGTGGCGGCGAACATCGGCGGCCCGATGGGATTCGGCCTCGGCAACGTGTTCGACTGGGGCCTGCCCTTTTTCTATGGACGGCGCGTGTTCACGGCCATTTCAGGCGCGGCCACGCCGGGCGGCAACGGCCCGTTTATCGCTTTTTGACGCCCCTCGATCTCAGCGGCGCGATGCCGTGTAGAGCGGCATGACTTGCGGCACCAATGCCTGGATCTGCTCCACGCGTTTTTCATCGCTGGGGTGGCTGCTAAGGAACTCAGGCGGATGCGAGCCGCTGTTGGCCTTGATCATTTTCTGCCACAGCGTGACGCCGGCCTGCGGGTTGTAGCCGGCGCGCGCCGCCAATTCCAGGCCCATGCGGTCGGCTTCGCTTTCGTCGGCGCGGCTGAAGCGCGTGGCCACCAGCGCCTGGTAGCCGGCATTGGCGATCTCGGCCGAATTCTGCCCCAGCCCGAGCACCGCGGCGCCCAGGCCGATGGCGGTCTGCGCGGCGAGCGCCTGCGAGACCTGCTCGCGCGAGTGCTCGCGCAGGGCGTGTGAAATCTCGTGTCCCATCACCACCGCAAGTTCATCATCGCTGAGGCCGAGATGGCTGACCAGCCCCGAGTACACCATGATTTTTCCCCCGGGCATGCAGAAGGCGTTCAACTCGTCCTTGGACACCACGTTCACTTCCCACTTCCAGCCCGGCGCATCGGGGCGGAACACGCCCGTCTGCGGCTCCAGGCGGGCGGCGATGGCCTGCACCCGGCGCAACAGCGCCTGGTCCTGGTTGAGCGCGCCGCCGCTCGATGCTTCCGATTTCAGCTTCTGATAGCTCTGCGCGGCCACCTGGTTGAGGTCCTCGGACGACACCAGCATGAGTTGTTTGCGGTTGGCGTTGGCCACTCCGCCGCTGGTGGTGGACTCGCAGCCCGCCGTGCCAAGGGCCGCCAGGCCGATCAGCGCCGTGGCGATGAGGGCGCGGAATGCGGGGATGGGGATGTTCATGGTCGCTCTCCAACAAGGTGCTAGATCACCGGCGGCGCGACCGGCTCCTTGGGCGGATCCTGCTCGGGCGCGGGAGGCTTGGGAAAGGGCGGCGGCTCATCCACGGGAGGGCCGCCTGGCGTGTGCTGCGCAACCACAGTTGGCACCAGTTTCAGAGGGGGCTTCCGGCCAAGGGTGTTTGAGCGCGACTCAGGTGCATCGCGGTAGCGCGGGCTGAACGGCCCGAGGTACCCGCTCGCATAGCCGCTGGCAACGCGCGGCGAATCGCGGAGCGGCCGGAGCGGCCATGGGCGCCCCGGTACGCGCCGCAAAGTAGCGGGAATGTCCGATGCGTGCATGATCGATGCCTGCATGGCGG
>DATNCF010000606.1:0-4788 GCA_035571675.1 Burkholderiales bacterium
CGCTGACCGCCTGCGTCGCGTCCGAGCCGTCGTCGCCCTGGATGAGATCCACCGGCCGCCCGGCGATGCCGCCCTTCTCGTTGATCTCCTTGATGGCCAGGCGGATGACCGCATGCAGCCCGGCGGAAGCGCTCGCCGCCGCCCCGGTGCTGGACATGAGTTCGCCGATGCGGATTCGCGCGGGCAGTTCCTGGGCGCCGGCGGTTGGAAGAAAAGCAAGGGCGCCAATGCACAATGCAGAACGCGCAGCGGACCGGGCCACTGAAAAGCGGGTCATGGGTTATCTCTCCTCCAGAGAATGATTTCTAATTATGGTTAGAACGCCGGATTACTGTCAATCCACAATTTTGCCTATAAGCATCTGGTACATTGTCCATAATTTGAATGACGGTTATAAAATAACCTGAAAATAGCGGGTGCGAAATGAAGCAACGGAAAAAGCAGCCGGGCGCTAACGCGCGGCGCGAGAAGCCCAAGCCCGTTGCCAAGGCTCCGTCCGGAAAAATCCCGAAATCGGCCCTGACGCGCAAACGCATCCTGGATGCGGCCGCAAGACTGTTCTGCGATCGGGCCTACGGTGAAGTCCGCATGAGCGACATCGCAGCGGCGGCGGGCACGCAAAGCGGCGCCATGTACTACTACTTCGAGTCCAAGGACGCGCTGGTCGAGGAATTCCTCCGCGCCGGCCTGCAACCCATGACCGAATACCTCCGCGGGGTGGTGGACAGCGTCCCGCAGGATGCGAGCTTTCGCCAGCGCATCGAGGCGGCCATCCGGGGGCACCTGGTCCGCGTGCTGGAGCGCGACGACTATACGGTCGGCTTCATGAAAATACTGGACCAGGCGCCTGCCGCGGTGCGCGAGCGCTTCGCGGGCTATCCGAGGGCGTATGCCCGGGTCTGGCGCGAACTCATCGATGGCGCCATCGAGGCGGGCGAGTTGCGCAAGGACCTTGACGCATCGGTGGTGAGGAACGCCCTGCTCGGCAGCCTGGTATGGAGCCTGGAGTGGTATCAGCAGGGCAAGCTGCCGCCCGAAGACCTGGCCAGGCAGGTTGCGTCGATGTTTTTCGAGGGGATGGAGCGCAGGAATCGGGCGGCAAGCCGTTCTGCGCGCGATTCGGCGCGGGAGGCTCTCATGGCAACGCTTGCGAAATGCGACGAGGCGACTTTGCAGGCGCTGAATGGGGCGCTTCGAAAGCTGCTTCAGTCCTCATCGTAGAGCGGTGGGACATGAATGGGCGCCGCACTCAATCCACCAACTTACGCCAATTCTCTCCAATACTCTCGTTCGGCGTCTGCTCTAGCGCTGCTTTAGCCGCGGCCAGCATCGGAAGCGATAATCCACTGAAATCCGCCAGGGCTTTAGCCAGCGATAAGTCTTTGCGGCAAACTGACAGCAACGCTCCCAGCGTCTCCGGGCTCTGAATGTTGTACCGGTACAAATCTTTATGCGCCTCATAATCCCGCGTCGCCAAGTTACGCCCCGAACTGGTCTCCATCACCCGCGCCAGCCAGCCCACGTCGATCCCCAACTCCTGCGCCAGACGCGACGCCTCGGTCATGAGGAACATGTTGGCCACGCCCAGGATGTTGTTGACGATCTTCACGCTTTCGCCCGCGCCCAGCGGCCCGCAGTGCACGACGTTCGTGCCCAGTGCATCCAGCACCGGCCTTGCGCGGGCGAGGTCTTGCGGATCGCCGCCGACCATGATGGTGAGTGCGCCTTTGGAAGCGCTGACCCGCCCTCCGCTCACCGGCGCGTCCAGTGTGCGAATGTTGCGGGCTGCCGCTGCTTGGGCTACTTCCTTCACCGTGCCCGGCAGCACCGAACTCATGATGGCGAGCAGCGGCGGTGCGGCGGGGTCTGCCGCTTCCACCAGCCCGCCCGGCCCCAGGGCCGCGTTTTTCACTTGCGCGTCGTTGGCCACCATCAGGATGGCCATGTCGGCGGAGGCGCAGTCGGTGACGCGCTGCGTCACCTTGCCGCCGAGCGCCTTCAGGGGTTCCAGGACTTCGGGGCGCAGGTCGCACACGGTCAGATCGAATCCGCTTTTGGTCAAGCGCTCGGCCATGGCGCCGCCGATGCCGCCCGCTCCGATGAAACTCACGCGCATGTGCTCCTCCATGCCTGTTCGTTTTGTTCCAATCCGTGCGTCCCATGTTAGTCTAAATGCTCGTTAACGGCCCGAGGAATTCGTCGCATGGACAAGCGTGAGCTTCACGAAAATGAGCTCGATGAAAATGAGCTGGCCAAGCTGACCCGGCGCACCGCCGAAAAACTGTTCGGCCCGCCCAAGGACGGCGTGGGGCCGTTTGCCCTGTGGAGGGAGTTCGACCCCGAACTGGCCAAGCAGCTTTCGCTGTTCTTCACCGGCCGTCTGTATTCGCGCGAGGTGCTGTCGCAGAAGCAGCGCGAACTGTGCGCCGTGGCGGCGCTGGCGGCGACAGGGGCGCAGCCGGAACTGCGCGTGCATTGCCGCGCCGCGCTCAACGTCGGGGCGACGCGCGAGGAAGTGGCCGAGGTCCTGTTCCAGGTGTGCACCTACGCCGGCCTGCCCGCCACTGTCGAGGGCCTGCGTACCCTGAAGCAGGTGCTGCAGGAGCGCGGCGAGTGGAAGCCCGCCGGCTCTTAGGCCTTGAAGGTGGTCGTTCACCGCATAGCGGCTTTACAAGGAGGAGCCCATGCTGCAAATCGATCCGTGGAACCTGCGGACTTTTTCGCCGGAGCTGCGCAGGCGGTACCTGAAGGAAGGGTTGTGGACGGATGACCCCCTGGGGCATTCGCTGCTCGAATGGCTGGGGCGCAATCCCGAGCTGCCGTACTGCTTCTGGTCGGCCAAGTGGTCGCAGCAATCCACCTTCGGCCAGGTGCGCGAGCAGTCGCTGCGGCTCATGACCGGGCTGACCCGGCGCGGCATCGGCAAGGGCGATGTGGTCTGCATGTACGTGCCCAATTCCATCGAGGGCGCGCTGGGCTTCAACGCCGTTACCTCGCTGGGGGCGATCCTGGTGCCGGTGGCGCCGTTCTACGGCACCAAGGAGCTGCGCTTCATCCTGGGCCGCTCCAGGGCGCGCATCCTGATCACCGCCGAGGCGCCCACCGGCGGGCGCCTGGAGACCATCGCGCACATGCGCCGCGAGCTGCCCGACCTCGAGGACGTGTACGTCATCACCGAAGAAGCGGCGAGCGTGCCCTCGGGCATGCGCAATTACCGCGAGCTCGTCGACCACCCGCCCGTGGCCGCGCTGCCCAAGGTCGATCCCGACAGCGTGTGCGCCATCGCCTTCACCTCGGGCACCACGGCCGATCCGAAGGGCGTGGTGCACACCCACCGCTCGCTGGTCACCGAGAATCGGCTGCACATGGACGCCATGCCGCGGCAGAAACGCGGCGTGCTGGTGGGCGGGCCCATCAGCCACATCACCGGCATGCTCATCGGCGTGTTCCTGCAGCCCTACCGCGGCAAGCCCGTGCACATCATGGACGGCTGGGACGTGCCCACGGTGCTGCGCGTCATGCGCGAGCACGACCTGTGCACCGGGCAGGGCGCCACGGTGTTCATGAATTCCATTTTCAACCACCCCGACGCCGGGCCCGAGGACATCGCGCGGCTCGAGGACGTGGCCATGGGCGGCAGCACCATTCCCATTCCCTTTGTCGAACTGTGTGAATCCAAGGGCATCAAGGTGGCGCGCTGCTACGGCAGCACCGAGCATCCCTCCATCACCGGCGGCATGCTCACCGACCCCCTGCTGAAGCGCCAGCGCACCGACGGCCGCGCGCTGCCCGGCGTGGAAATTCGCGTGGTGGACGAGGACGGCAAGGACCTGCCGCGCGGCGCGGCCGGCGAACTCATCAGCCGCGGGCCCGACCTTTTCGCCGGCTACATCGACCCGGCCATGAACCGCGACCAGTTCTCCGGCGACGGCTGGTTCCACACCGGCGACATCGGCGTCATCGACGAGGAAGGCTTCTTCACCGTCACCGACCGCAAGAAGGACATCATCGTGCGCAACGGCGTCAAGGTCAGCGCGCTCGAGGTGGAGAACTGCCTGCTGCAGATGCCGGGGCTGATCGAGGCGGCGGTGGTGGCGGGGCCGAGCGAGCGCACCGGCGAATACGGCCACGCCTACGTGCGCGTCAAGCCGGGCGCCACGGCGCCGTCTCTGGAAGAAGTGCGCAAGCACTTCGAGCGCGTCGACCTGGCGCGCCAGAAGTGGCCGGAAGTCATCGAGGTCATCGACGAGTTTCCGCGCACACCGTCGGGAAAGGTGCGCAAGATTGACCTACGCAACCAGTTAAGAGCAAAGCGGAGCTGAGAGTCTGTAGTCGTTCTTGGACTTGTTTGAACGAGGCCCTCTGCTGCGCAGAGGGGGAGTGAAAGGCCCGCTCCGATGACGGTTGTGCCGATGGAAAGTGGTGAATCCAGCGGGGGGGTGGGACGTTATACCCCGCTCCGAAGGAGCGGGCCTCGTGGGAAACAACAGCTGTAATCGCAAAGGAGATGCTTTATGGGCAAGGCATTAGTGGGTAAGGCGGTTGTCGTCACCGGTTCGGGGCAGGGCATCGGCGCGGCTTACGCCCGGCACGCCGCCTCCGAGGGCGCCAAGGTGGTGGTGAACGACATCGACGCCAAGCTGGCGGAACAGAGCGCCGCCGCCATCCGCGCCGCCGGCGGCACGGCCGTGGCGCGCGTGGCCGACGTGACGTCGTGGGACCAGGCCGAGGCGCTGGTGCAGTTCTGCGTCAAGGAATACGGTTCGCTGGACGGCTGGGTCAACAACG
>DATNCF010000607.1:0-5546 GCA_035571675.1 Burkholderiales bacterium
CGTGTCCCGCGCTGTGGAGACTGACGGCATCGAAGAGGCCCACCACACCAGCCTTGGCCGCGGCGCGGTTCCATGCCTCGTCGTGGTCCATGCCGGCGGCGCGGTTCTCCGCGTAGTCGCCGCCGAATTCGGTTGCAACGCTGGCAGCGCCGCCCGCCGCCACGGCGCCGCCAACCCCCAAGCCGCCGAAGCGCGCCAGCGTGGCCGCTGCCAGCATGGCAAGCGAGCCGGGCACGCTACCGCCCACCGTGACGGCTGCGGCGCCCACGGGGTCTTGTTTCCAGGCACTGACGAAGTTGTCCACACCCTCCGCCCCCTCGCCATCGAACATCTTCTTGACGGCGCTGGAGCGCGGCAGCGCGGCCACGGCACGCGCGCGCTGCTCGATCTGGTCACGCAGGCGCTGGTAGCCCTGCACGCCTTCCTGATATTCCTTGTCCTCCGCCAACTGTTCCGGCGTGCTGTTGCGGCGCTTCGCCTCGAGGATTCCCGCCAAGTCCGACATCTGGATGCCGTCCAGCGTGGTGCCCATGCCTGCCCACCCGGCCCGCAGCTCGCGGCCGAACTTCGTGGTGCTGTCGGTGGCAATGCCGCGCAGGGGCTGCGAATTGTCGCGACGTGCAGCGATGTCCCGACGCGCGGCCTCATCCGCCGCCGCCGAATCCAGGCCCTGCGCCATGTAGCCGCGCACGCGCTCGCCGAACAGCCGGTCAAAGGGCTTGCCCTCGTCGGGCATGGGCACCTTGCCGCCCGTGCCGTCGTCTTCGCCAGGCCGGGGCTGCTTCAGCGCCGAGTCGACGGCGGCGACACCGCGGCGGGCCAGGTCGGCCGCCGAGCCGCTTTTCACGGCCTGCAGGGCATCGCCGAAGGCGCGCATGGCACGGTTGATGGCGCCCGGTGCCGTATCGGAATCGAAGGCCGTGCGCGCCGCCTTCAGTTGGTCGGTCGGAACCTGGGGCGCAACGACGTCCAGAAAATACTGGTTGCGCGCCTGCTCAAGCTGCTCCGAGTTGAGGCCCTGCATGTCGGGAAGGTTGCGGACTTCGTCCCACGTTGGCACGTTCTTAGCAGCGCCATTTTGCACGGGTCCACCGCCCTGCTTGTCGAGCTTGGCGCGCACCCCGGCCACATACTGCGGCGTGCTCGTGGCCCCGTCCGACGTGAGCGGGATGCCGCCCGCCTTGTCCACGTTGCCTGGTCCCGTGAAGTAGGCCGCCACGGTCTTGTCGACGTCACCGCCATAGCGGTCGAAATTCGTCTTCAGGTAGCGGATGCCGGCGCGCGCATTGTCGGCGGGATCGTCGATGTTGCCGCCCGGCATCATCTGCGCGAAGGTGGCGGGCATGACCTGAAAACCGCCGCGCGCCCCCTTGCTGGAGGTCTTGGCGTTCGCGCCGCTCGAGCTTTCTTGTTGATAAACCGCCAGCGCCAGGCGCGGGTCTAGTCCTTCTTCATTGGCGATTTGCGCTACATCTGCCGCCGTGAGCGGCACCGGCGCGTCCTGACGCACAGCCGCGCCGACGCCCTGGGAAGCAATGTTCCCGACCGGAATACGATCCATTGAGTCTCCCTACCGCTTCCAAGGCGTGGGGCCGTTGTAGCCGCCGGCCTGTGCGCCGCCGTTGGCGGCCAAGGCCTTCTCACGCTCGGCCTGTTGGACAGCCTGCGCGCCTGCCTGTTCCGGCGCCATGCCGTTGCGGACCAACTGACCGGCGAGCGCAGTCGCGCGCAGCGCGACGTCCTTGTTGGCTTCGTCGGGGAAAAACATGCCGCCCTCGAATTTGCCGCCGTACTTGGGCAGGATGACTTTGTCGATCGCCATCTTCACGCGGTCATCCAGGCGGCCGTCGGCCTTGGTGGGTCCGCCAACCGCCCCGGCGACGCCCGCGGCGGCCGGCGGCGGCGCGCCCGTGCGCTTATTGAACAACCCGCCGGTCTCCGTGTTCACCCCGTAGGCGTCCTGCTCGTAAAGCGGCACCACCGAGCCGTCGCGGTTCACGCGCACCAGGCTGTTGCCCACTTTCTGGTAGGTGGCGCCGAACTTCTGCTCGAGCTGGTCCAGCATGCTCACCGGGATCTGGCGGGGCGGCGCGCCCTCCTTGTCGGGCATCAGGGTGAGCACGCGCTGCTTGCCCGCCTTGCCGGTCTTCTGGTCGGTGACGTCGACGTCCTCGAACTTCATGCTCTTGAACTTCTCCCCCGGTGCTACCAAGGGGCTGCGGTTCACCATGTCAAGGGCCATGTCGGTGTTGCCCATCTTGGCGATGCCGTAGATGTTGGCGGTCTGCCGCTGGACGGCGTTGAGCACCTTGTTTTGGAGGTCTTCGCGCTGCACAGTCAGTTCGTCCGGTTGATTGGCCTGCTGTTCGGTCAACTGGCCGCTGGCGATCTGCGCCTCCCTCTGCTTGTTCTCCGCCAGCAGCCGCCGAGTGTTTTGCTCGAAGCCCTGCATGTCCTTGTCAAAACCGGCCTGCGTGATGTCGTGATCGAGCTTCAGCCCGCGCAACTGGATATCCTTGTCGTCCAGCGTGGACTGCTTTTGCGCCTTTGCGATGCCCAAATCACGGATGGTGGCAAGCTGGTCTGACTCGCGCTGTTCCCGCGCCTCGCGGGCGTCCTTCTGCTGCCAGTCCTTGACGAAACTGGAGCCCTGTTGAAGGCCCTGCATGAAACCGCCGAAGACGCTGCCGCCCATATCAACCTCCCTCTTTCGTCAAAATCGCGTCCAAGTGCCGCGCGTGCTTGGCAATCTCGGCCGTCACCAGCCGAATGTGCCGAATCACGGTGCGGTGCGCCTCGGGATGCCGCTCACGGATAAAGGCGATGTGCGACTCGTCCCACCAAGCCGTGCAGTGCGCGCAGTCCACCCCGGTGGTTCCTTCCGAGTAACAAGGGTGAAGCGGCGCACCCTCTGCCTTTAGATAGGCCAGCACGTCCTCGTGCGACCACTGTTCGATGGGGTAAAAGACCTCGAACCCGTCGGAAACATCGCCGCTGCGCAGCGGCACCGTGGGCATGTCACACAGCTTCTGGCCCCGGATGATGCAAGTGATTCTGTCCGCCTTCATGCGGTTGAACATCGGAATCATCACGTTGGCGGCGCAGCAGGTGAACCGGTCCGACACTTTCAGGCCGCTGAAGCCCATGACGCGGCCCAGGGGCGTGCTGTACGTCGGCACCAGGTCGGACGGGTGGCCGTTCTGCTCCCACCACGCCGGCGCATCGCTGCGGATTTCTTCGAAGCGCGGGATCCACGCCTTGCAGGCTTCAATCACTTCCACCGTTTCGGGAATGGGATCGCCCGTGTTCGTCCAGTAGACCGTGATGCGGTCCAGCCACGGTCGAAGCAGGAAAAGGCAGGCCATCGAGTCCTTGCCCCCGCTGAACTGCAACGCGACCTTCTCGTGCCGTGCCAGCACGTCGGCGACTGCGTCTTGGAGGCTCATATTGCGATTGCCGCCATGCCCACAGCGGTTCCCACACCCTGGGCGGTCCCCGCCGCCGCCTGCTGCTGCGCGTTGTAGCCCTGCATCTGGCCGTTGAAGATGTTGCCGTAGAGGTTCCCCGCCGACTGGTTGGCCGCCGTGGCGGTGCCGAAGCCCGCCATCATGGTGTTAGCGTCGGCCCGCGCATTAGCGTCCGCCGCTCCGCTGTTCGCCACCGCCGCGTTGCCGGCGTTGATGGCCAGACCCGTGGAGGTGGCGCCGGCAGAACTCAGCCCGCGGCCGAGGCCCGCCACGTCAAACTTGAACGCCCTGCCCTCGGCACGCGCCTGAGTGCGCGCCTGATTCATGGCGCCGGTCTTGGCCGCAGCGAGGTTCAGCGCCGACGACGCGCTGTTGTCGGCGAAAGCCCCATCCGTTGGATTCACCCCGTAGCGCGCCATGTCGCGCACCGCCGAAGCGTCTGCCGCGCGCGCCGCCTGCTCGGCGTCGGCGCCGGCCTTCGTTGCCAATTCGTTCCGCTTCGCATCGGTGTCAAAGGCGTTGGCCTCGTCCGCCAGCGACTGCTCCATCGGGCGAAACGTGGTCTTCATGTAGTTGTAGTAGTCGTCAGCCTGGTCCGCGCTTTTCTGGCTGAGGTCGTACTGCTGGTTCATGACCTTGCTGACCAGCTCATCCATGGCCGCCTGACGGGGCTTGCTGTCCTCGTACTGCTGCTTCGAGAAGTCCAGCGCCTCCTTGCCGATTTCGGCATTGGCCTGCGCCGCCTGCCCGACGGCGGGGTCAACCTGGGGCGTGTCGCCGCCCCCCATGTCGAAATTGCACAGCCGGGAACCGAATCGGCGTTCCCAACGGTCGTCGAAGCTACGGCGCAGGCTTTGTTCCATCGCGTTCCTCCAGCTCGGAGAGATAGTTTTTCAGGGTGTCCTTCTGGCTGCGGCGCCGTAGCTCGGGCCCGTGCTGCTCCGCCCAGTCCGGTCCGCCGATCAGGTGCGCGATCAGCACACAGATGTCGGCGATGGAGTAGCGCAGAACGTGCGCCAGCACGCGCTCCTCGGCGTTGCCGCGCTCGAACTGGTTGGCGATCTTCCAGTTCAGGGCGCCCACGGTCATCACGCCGCGCAGCGCCGCCCGGTGCTGCACGTAGAACGGGTTGTCAGGCAAGGTGACCAGCGCCAACATGAACGCATCGCTCACCTGCTCCCGCGTCAGCCTCGGGTTGCCGTCCACGACGTCGTCCCAAACGTGCGAAATGACGCGGACGTTGTCAATGAGGTTGATGGCGTCCTGGTTCCCCTTGAACACCAGACGCATGAATTCGTGATCAGTCAAGGAGTACAACCTCCGCGATGTACTGGTTGTTGCCCAGGGTAAAGTTCGACACCGTCGCCGTCTTGCCCACCCCGCCGGCATTCCAGGCGAAAACCTGAATCAGGTCTCCGGGCGACCACCCGCTGATGTCCTCGGACGTGGTGATACCCGAAACGGATAGCGTGGTCTGAAGCGATCCCACCGCCGAGCCGTTGCGAAACACCTGCGCTGAGGCCGCATTGCCGGCGTCGTTGGTGGCGAGGTCGAACTTCACCCGCAGTTGGCCGCTGCGCGAGAGAGCCACTTCTTTCACCTTGACGGGACTGGCAGATGACGACACGGCCGCTGGCGTAGAGCGCACGATAACTTTGGTGCCGGCGACGTAGTCCACGCCGGTGAACTGCCCTTTGATGCTGAGCGTGCTGCCGTCCCAGGTCAGGTAGGTGGCCGACGGGTTGCCGATGCTGAACTTGTAGGCCGAGGTCGAGTAGCCAAGGAAGAAGCCCGTCCCGGTGTTATAGGCCGTCTGCCCGCCTTTGATATGCCCCGCAGTGTTCAGCGTGATGGTGCCCGCCGTGATGGCCCCCATGTCGGCGCTGATGGCCGACAACTGGCTCACGTTCATGTTGGTGGCGGTGACGGTGTTGGCGGCGATCAGGGTGCCGGTGATGGTGCCCGACACGATCAGCGCCCCGGTGATGGTCGCATTGGCGATTTGGGCCGCCGTGATCGTGGCGTTGGCGATCTGCGCGGCCGTCACGGCGAGGTTGGCGATTTTCGCCGTGGTGACGG
>DATNCF010000608.1:0-3359 GCA_035571675.1 Burkholderiales bacterium
CGCGGCAGAACTTGAGGAACTTGTCGCGGAACAGGAATTTTTAGCCCCGAAGACCCACAACAACGCGTTGATGGTGTTGAAGTGTACGTTTGCCCACGCGACCAAGACGAAACCCGCACTCATCTCCCGCAGCGACAATCCTGCCGATGCTTTGGGGTATTTAAAGCTTCACCAGCAGGTGAATCCCCGGATGGTGTACGACATCACAACCGCCGAGTTTTTAATTCGGGAGCTCCGCAAGGACTGGGGCGAAGGCTGGGGTAATTATTTCGAATTCGCATTTTTTGGCAGCGGTATGAGGCCGAGCGAGGAAGTCGCGCTTGAATGGCCTGACTTCGATGAATCGAGCGGCCAAATCTTAGTCGAGCGTGCTCGCGTCATGGGAAAGGCAAAGGGGAAGACCAAGAATGGCCTGAAGCGATGGGTGAAGCTCAGCCCGCGTGCATTGGAAATCTTGAAGCGCCAGCGTCAGATCACAGGGGCGCTCAACCACCGGCGCATCTTCGTTCACGCGGACGGCGCGCCTATCCACGATCGCGAATCGCCTTGGAAACGGTGGCACCAGACCCATGAACGGTTGACCTCAACGAACCCCGCGTTCCACTACCGCCCACCCTACGCGGCGAGACACAGCAGCGTTACCTGGCACCTCATGTGCGGCAAGTCGGACAGGTGGATCGCCCGCCAACACGGGCATTCCGTCCTGGTGCTGCACAAGGTCTACGCCCACTGGCTCTCTGAGGACGATGATGGTGAGCCCTACGGTCCGAAGGCGCTCGAAATCCGAAAGGCCTTCGGCTACCCCCTCCCGATGTTCCAGAAGAATTTGGCAGCAATTTGGCAGCAACCTGCCCGCCGGAAGCGGTCTGTCGGGTCAAAAACGTGGCGGAGAGTGAGGGATTCGAACCCCCGAGCCCTTGCGGGCTAACGGTTTTCAAGACCGCCGCATTCGACCGCTCTGCCAACTCTCCTTGAATTATTCCTGTAACGCCCCCATTTTAACCTGTTGCCGGACAAGGGCTTTCAGGGAACTTGGGGCGGCTTTGACAGTCTGATGTAAGCTTCCAATCAGGAGGAATCAATGCAACCAGAACTGCAAACAGTAGACGCCGGCTACGGCTCGATTGCCGCCACGCCGGACTCGCAGAAAGTCCTGCGCAATACCTACATGCTGCTGGCGCTGACCATGGTGCCGACGGTCCTCGGCGCATTTATCGGCATCCAGATGGCCCCGGCCATGATGGCCAGTCCGATCATGACCACGGTGCTCATGCTCGCCTCGGTGATCGGCCTGCAGTTCGCCATCATCCGATACCGCGACAGCGGCGTGGGCGTGGCCCTGCTCCTGCTGATGACCTTCCTGCTTGGCGCGTTCCTCGGCCCCTTGCTCAACGTGGCGCTGCAGCTGAAGAACGGCATACAGCTGGTCGGCTACGCGGCGACCGGCACGGGCGTGATCTTCTTCGGCATGGGCGCGCTGGCCTCGACGATCAAGCGGGACCTCAGCTTCATGGGGAAATTCCTCTTCGTCGGCATGATCGCGGTGGTGGTGGCCGGAATCGCCAACATGTTCCTGCAGATCCCGCTGTTCGGGCTGGTGATTTCGACCCTGGTGCTGGTGATCTTCTCGCTGTACCTGCTCTACGACCTGAACCGCATCATCCGCGGCGGCGAGACCAACTACGTGATGGCGACGACGGGCGTCTACCTCAGCCTGCTCAACATCTTCACCAGCCTGCTGCAGATCCTGATGTCCCTCTCGGGCGATCGCGACTAAGTCCGCGCAGCCTCAAAAAAAGGCGCCTGCGGGCGCCTTTTGTTTTTCTAGAACGTCGAAGCGCGCAGACCCTGGTAAAGGCAGAGCGCCCCGCAGACCAGCACCAGGCCGAAGGTCAGCGCCGTGCCCCAGAAGCGGCCGAACTTGAATTTCTCGGTAAACGAGAGCGCGTAGCCATGCATCAGGCGGGCAACCACCAGCGTGATGCCGGCTCCGTGCAGGAAATAGATCGAGAACTTGCTCAGCTCGAGCATCGCCATCATCAGCAGGATGAACGGTACGTACTCGGCGAAATTGCCATGCCCGCGGATGCGCCGCAGCAGTTGCGGGTTGCCGCCGTCGCCCAGGCTCGCGCCGTGGCCGCGCAGCGCGACAACGCGCATGCTCAGCGCAAAGAACAGGATGGCCAGGATGCCGGCATACAAGGGCGTCACTATCATGGGGATGCTCCGTTTCGTTCGAACAAGGCGATGGATTCCACGTGCGCAGTATGGGGGAACATGTTGACAACCCCCGCGGCGGCCAGCGTGAAGCCCTTGTGGTGCACCAGCGTATCGGCGTCGCGCGCCAGGGTGGCGGGGTCGCAGGAGACGTAGACGATGCGCCTGGGCCATTCGGCCGGCAGCGCGTGAACCAGCGAGGCGGCGCCCTCGCGCGGCGGGTCGATCAGGTACT
The DNA here is from genome assembly GCA_035571675.1 of Burkholderiales bacterium. GTDB lineage: Bacteria > Pseudomonadota > Gammaproteobacteria > Burkholderiales > SG8-39 > CAIYPG01. The sequence goes on from DATNCF010000608.1 coordinate 2,453, forward strand.
TGTCGAAGCGGCCGTAGTGCTCGAGGTTCGGCCTGAACAGGTCGGCGACCTCGAACTGCGCGACCAGGCCGTTCGCCGCAGCGTTCTGGCGCGCGCGCTCGACCAGAGGCGCGCTGCCCTCGAAGCCGATCACCTGCGCGCCGCGCGCGGCGATCGGCAGCGTGAAATTGCCGATGCCGCAGAACAGGTCGGCGATGCGTTCGCCCGGCTGCGGGTCGAGCAGGCGCAAGGCGCGCGACACCAGCAGCCGGTTGACGGCCGGGTTCACCTGCGTGAAGTCGGCCGGCTTGAAGGCGATCTTCAGGCCGAATTCCGGCAGCGCGTAATATAGGCCGCCATCCCCGGGCGGATGGAACTGCGCCGCGCTGTCGGGGCCGTCCGGCTGGAGCCAGAGGCGGATGCGGTTGGCGTCGGCGAACTGGCGCAGCAGCGCCTGGTCTTCCGCGGTGAACGGCAGCAGGTGGCGAAACAACAGCACGGTGCTGGCTTCGCCCACCGCGATTTCCACTTGCGGCACGCGGTCGCGGATGGAGAGCTTCGAAATGAGGGAGCGCAATTCCGGGATCAGCGCCGATATCGCCGGCGGCAGCACTTCGCAGCTGCTCATGTCGGCGACGTAGGTGGACTTGCGCTCGCGGAAGCCCACCAGCGCGCCGCCCTTGCCCTCGACGTAGCGCACCGACAGCCTGGCGCGGGCGCGGTAGCCCCACTCAGCGCCGTGGATCGGCGCCAGCATCGCGCCCACCTCCACTTTGCCGATGCGTGCGAGGTTGTCCTCCAGCCCGCGCTGCTTGGCGGCCACCTGGGTGCGCGCGTCCACGTGCTGTGTAGCGCAGCCGCCGCAGGTGCCGAAGTACGGGCAGGCGGGTTCGCGGCGCGAGGCCGAGGCCCTCAGGATCGAGGTGAC
>DATNCF010000609.1:0-2510 GCA_035571675.1 Burkholderiales bacterium
CATCAGCAACGAGGTGGCGACCGGCCGCATGATGAAGGGGCGCGAAGGACTCATTCGAATGCCTCCACGATGGGCGTCGCGGCAGTCGGGTTCGACGATTGCCGGCGGATCATTGCGTTGTGGCCGGCGCCTGCGGATCGCCGCGCCGCCGCGCGACCGGCGCGCCTATTTGCCGCGCGGAACTCGCCGATGCTTCCGGCGGCAGTCCAGAAGCCGGCGCCATCGGCGCGGAAGACGCGCCCGCCGCCCCATCGGCACCGCGGCGCCGCCCGCCGCCTGCTCCGCGCCCACCACCGGTGGGCGGCGTGTCGCCCGGCAGGATCACGCTTGAACCGTCGCGCAGCCGGTCCGCGCCTTCGGTGATTACGCGCTCGCCCACCTGGACACCGCTTGCGATCTGGACCTTGTCGACCGTACCGATGCCGCGTTTCACGGGCCGTTGCGTCACGGTACGGTTGGCGTTGAGCACGAAGACGAATTCGCCGGTGCTGCCCTGTCGCAGCGCCGACACCGGCACCACGACGGCATCGTGGATCGTGCGCACGCTGAGCTGCACGTTGACGAACTGGCTGGGAAACAGCGTCAGGCGCGTATTGTTGAAGCGGGCTTTGGCGCGCACGGTGCCGGTCTGCGTATCGACCTGGTTGTCGAGGGACACGAACACGCCGGTGTCGAGCATGTTCGTGCGCGTGCGATCGAGCGCCCTGGCTTCCATGAAGGCGCCTGCGTTCTGCTGCAGGAAGGGCGCCTGGTCCTGCGGGATCGCAAATTGCACGTCGATCGGCGACAGCTGCGTGATCAGCGCGACCCCGTTGGCATCGCTGCTGCTGACCACGTTGCCGACATCCACAGTGCGCAGGCCGACTCGCCCGCCAACCGGTGAAACGATGCGCGTGTAGCCCAGATTCAGGCGGGCGGTTCCCTCGTTGGCCTTGTCGGAGACGACGGTGCCTTCGAGCTGCTTGACCAGCGCGGCCTGGGTGTCCACATCCTGCCGGGCGATCGAGTCCTGTTGCAGCAGCGTGCGAAAACGCTGCAAGGTCACGCGTGCGGCCTCCAGCTGCGCTTCGTCGCGCATGCGCTGGCCCGACGCCTGCTGCAAAGCCATTTCGAACATGCGCGGATCGATCAGCGCCAGCAGCTCGCCCTGGCGCACCATCTGGCCTTCCTTGAACAGCAGCTGCTGGAGCACGCCCGACACTTGCGGCCGCACGCGCACGGTGGCCAGCGGCACCACGGTGCCCAGCGCCTCGATGGTGACGGGAATATCGGCGCGCTCGGCAACGGCGACGCCGACGGTCGTGGCCGGGCCGCGCCCCGCGCCGCCGCCGGGACCACCGCCACCGCCTCCGCCCCCACCTCCTGCGCCGCCGCTGCGTCCCGGCCCCGCCGCTGATACCGGAGTGCCCGGATGGGTCAGGTCCCACGCCAGCCAGCCGACGCCGCCGACCACGACGAGAGCGATGACGCTGCCCAGGACGGTGGCGCGCCGGCTGATGCGCCGCCGTGCCGGTTCAGTGTCGTGAACGGTGTCTGTTGATCCGGGCGCTATTGGCGGATGTGGGTCCATCGCGGTCCTTCTTATGGCGGCAGCTGCCTCGGCCTGGAGGTCTGCGCTCTATGTTGTAGGAGCGTGAAGCATAAGCCCCAGTAGAGCCATCGGCTGGCAACGCACGCCAATGTAGGTGCAGTCCTGCACCCTCGCGGGAACTTTACTGAGGGTTTACTTTGGGACCGGGGGGATCCACGTTGCCGCCCCAAGGCCTGGATTGCGGCTCAAGGCCGCAATGACATCTTCTCTGTCATCCCGGACTCGATCCGGGATCCATGCTGGCGCGACTGCGGCTCAAGGCCGCAATGACATCTTCTCTGTCATCCCGGACTCGATCCGGGATCCATGCTGGCGCGCCAATGGCAGTCTTCAATGCAGTTCAGGTTCGTACACGCCGCGCGCGATATACACGCCCCCCATGAGCGTGCTCTGGACTTCGAGGTTGGCCAGGCGCCTGGCCAGCTTGTCCCACGGATGCCCCATGCCTTCCATCGAAGTGACGGAGTACAGCGCCGCGAGCAACACGAACGCATTGGTGGGCCAGGCCCAGGGCGGCGCCCATTGCAGGCCCGTCGCCACCACGCGGGCACCGCCCTTGAGGTGCGCCAGCATGTTGCGGATGGCGGCGCTCTCGCGCAGCACGTCATGGGTGAAATGAAACAGCGCCGCGTCGGCCATCACCGGCACTTGTGCCGTGGCGGCTGGTGCGCACACCAGGTCGATGTTGTGCCAGTGGTTTTCGCGCACGCGCATTTGGGCCTTGGCCATCATTTCCGGGCACTGCTCGATGCCCACGATGCGGCCGTTCCTGCCAACGCGGTGGTGCAGCAATTCGAAGCTCAGGCCGGTGCCGCAGCCCACGTCGAGCACGGTATCGCCGGGCCGCAGCTCGAGGCACGCGATGGCTTCACCGCGGATCGGCTCGAAAGGCGCGAGTTCCTTGTCGTAGAAATCGGCG
>DATNCF010000610.1:0-3041 GCA_035571675.1 Burkholderiales bacterium
GAGATCAGGAACAGCGTGCCCTTGAACGAGGCCAGCCAGCGCTCCAGCCACAGCACGGCATCAAGGTCGAGGTGGTTGGTGGGCTCATCCAGGAGCAGCAAGTCGGCGCGCCGCATCAGCGCCCGCGCCAGGTTGAGCCGCATGCGCCAGCCGCCCGAGAATTCGGCCACGGCGCGGCCGAGATCGGCGGTATCGAACCCCAGTCCGTCCATGATGGTGGCGGCGCGCGCCGGCGTGGCCCAGCCCTCCAAGTCGTTGAAGCGCTCGTGGGCGTGCGCGATGCGTTCGCCTTCGCCGGCCGCCTCGGCCTCGGCCATTTCGGCCTCGGCGGCGCGGAACTCGGCGTCCCCGTCCAGCACGTAGTCCAGCGCCGGCCGGGGGCTGGCCTCGGTTTCCTGGAACACCCGCGACATGGCCAGGCGCGGCGGCTTGTCGATGTCGCCGCCGTCGGTGTGGATGTCGCCCGCGAGGGCGGCCAGCAACGTGGACTTGCCGCAGCCGTTGGCCCCCACCACGCCCACCCGGGCTCCCGGCATGAAGGCGGCGCTGGTCCGGTCGAGCAGGAGCTTGGCGCCGCGCCGGATGGTGATGTCGCGAAAAGTGATCATGGAAGCGGAAAACGGACAAAACCCGGCCATTTTCGCATGCAGCGGCGGCCGTGCCTCCAGACTGTTATAATTCCCGTTTGCCTATATACCCTGGTCTCCAACTGAACCCATTGTTCCGGCGGGCTTTGCCCGCATCGCTCCCCGCCCGCGCGGGCCATGCCGCCCGCGGCCTGCCATGACCACGTTCGCCGAACTTGACCTGCTGCCCGAACTGCAGCGCGCCGTCGCCGAGCAGGGCTATACCGAAGCCACGCCCATCCAGGTCAAGGCCATCCCGCTGGTGCTGGAAGGGCGCGATCTCATGGGCGCCGCGCAGACCGGCACGGGCAAGACCGCCGGCTTCGTCCTGCCCATCCTGCAGAAGCTCGCCCGGCACGCCAGCACCAGCGCCTCGCCGGCGCGTCATCCGGTGCGCGCCCTCATCCTTACCCCCACGCGTGAGCTTGCCGTGCAGGTGGAGGAAAGCGTGCGCGTGTACGGCAAGCACCTGCCGCTGCGCGCCACCGTGGTCTACGGCGGCGTGCCCATGGATCCCCAGACCCAGGCGTTGCGCCGGGGGGTGGAAATCCTGGTGGCCACGCCCGGCCGGCTGCTCGACCACGTGCAGCAGAAGCAGATTCAGTTCAACCAGGTGGAATTCTTCGTGCTGGACGAGGCGGACCGCATGATGGACATGGGCTTCATGCCCGACGTGCGCCGCATCATCAGCCTGCTGCCCAAGCAGCGCCAGAACCTGTTGTTCTCGGCCACGTTCTCGGAAGAGATCAAGAAGCTGGCCGATTCGTTCCTGAAGAGCCCCGTGATGGTGGAAGTGGCGCGGCGCAATTCCGTGGCCGAATCGGTCACCCATATCGCCATGCCCGTGGCGCGCGAGCGCAAGCGCGAACTGCTCGGCTACCTGGCGCAGGACCGCGACTGGAAGCAGGTGCTGGTGTTCTGCGCCACGCGCCTGGGCGCGAACCGCCTGGCCTACCAGTTGAACAAGGACGGCCTGCACGCCACGGCCATCCACGGCGACAAGACCCAACCCGAGCGCCAGCAGGCGCTGGAGGAGTTCAAGTCTGGCAAGGTGCGTCTGCTGGTGGCCACCGACGTGGCGGCGCGCGGCCTGGACATCGAGGACCTGCCGCTGGTGGTGAACTTCGACCTGCCCACCGTGCCCGAGGACTATGTCCACCGCATCGGCCGCACCGGCCGCGCCGGCGCCTCGGGCTCGGCCATCGCGCTGGTCAGCCCCGACGAGCACGAGCGCCTGGAGGCCATCGAGAAACTGATCAAGCTCGACATTCCGCGCGAACTGGTGCCGGGCTTCGAGCCCGATTCGCGCGTGGTGAGTTCCATGATCGGCTCGCCCGAGCGCGCCGGCCGCGGCGATCGTTCGCGCGGCCGTGGGCGCGACGCGCCGCCGCGGGAGCGCGGCCGTGAATCCGGTTGGCTGCCGCGCAATCTGGAACGAAACTCCGCGGAACGGCGCCCCGCCGAGCGCCATGCCGGACGCGGCAGTCAGCACCCGGCCGATCCCATCTTCAGCCGGCCCTACGAACCCTCGGCGCCGACATCTGCGCCCCAGCCGGCCTCGCCCCAGGCCGTGCCGTCGCGGCCCAAGGGCCAGATCGCCGCGCTGCTGGGCGGACTGCCCAAGCCCAAGAGCCCCTAGGGAGGGGCGAGTGAATCTCGACCGCGTCACGGCCGGACGCAACGTCCCGGACGAAGTCAACGTCATCATCGAAATCCCGATGAATGCCGACCCCATCAAGTACGAGGTGGACAAGGAGACCGGCGCCATGTTCGTGGACCGTTTCATGTCCACGGCCATGCGCTATCCCTGCAATTACGGCTACGTGCCGCACACCCTGTCGGGCGACGGCGATCCGGTGGACGTGCTGGTGCTGTCGCCGGTGCCGGTGGTGAGCGGCGCGGTGGTGCGCTGCCGCCCGGTGGGCATGCTGCGCATGCGCGACGAGGCGGGCGAAGACACCAAGATCCTCGCCGTGCCGGTGGACAAGCTGTGCGGCCTGTACCGTTCGGTAAAGACCTATCGCGACGTGCCCGACGTGACCCGGGCGCAGATCGCGCATTTCTTCCAGCACTACAAGGACCTCGAGCCCGGCAAGTGGGTGAAGGTCAAGGGCTGGGTGGGACCCCGCGAGGCACGAAAGGAAATCGCCGATGGCGTCAAGCGTTACGATGGAGCGCGCGAGAAGCCGCGGTTCTAAGCCCCGCGGTTCCACGCGGTTGCGCAAGCGCCTGTGCGCCGCGCTCCTAGTGGCGGCCGCCGCCGTGCCGGGCTGCGCGGCGGCCGGCAGCGACCCGCTGCAGGACATGCTCCCTGTCGGCGGGGCCGGCATCGGGCTCACGCTGCGCGAGGAATCCTCGCCCTATCGAGGCGACAGGGCGCGCAACGACTTCGTTCCGCTCTACCTGTACGAGGGC
>DATNCF010000611.1:0-5018 GCA_035571675.1 Burkholderiales bacterium
CGCGACCGTCGATAATGTGCACGCTCTTGACGCCGCTCCTTGCCGCGTCCAGCGCCGAGGCGATCTTGGGCAGCATGCCGCCCGACAGCGTGCCCTCGGCCACCAGCTCGTCGATGCGCTTGGGCGTGAGGCCGGTGAGCAGGTTGCCCTTCTCGTCCAGCACCCCGGGGGTGTTGGTAAGCATGATGAGCTTTTCGGCCTTCAGCACCTCCGCGAGCTTGCCCGCCACGAGGTCGGCGTTGATGTTGTAGGACTCGCCATGCTCGCCCACGCCGATGGGCGCCACCACGGGAATGAAGCCCGACGCCTCGAGCGCGCCGATCACGCCGGGATCGATGGACGCGATCTCGCCCACCGACCCGATGTCGATGAGCTCATGGGGCTTGTCCTTGGAGGGCATCATCATCTTGCGGGCGCGGATGAGGTGGCCGTCCTGGCCGGTGAGCCCCACGGCCTTGCCGCCTGCCTGGTTGATGAGCGTGACAATGTCCTTGTTCACCGCCCCGCCCAGCACCATTTCCACCACGTCCATGGTGGCGGCGTCGGTGACCCGCATGCCCTGCACGAATTCGCTTTTTATATTGAGGCGGGACAGGAGCTGCTCGATCTGCGGGCCGCCTCCGTGCACAACGACCGGGTTGAGTCCCACCAGCTTCAGCCACACTACATCGTGGGCGAAGCTTTTTTGCAGGTTGACGTCCGTCATGGCGTTGCCGCCGTACTTGACGACAATGGTCTTCCCATGGAAACGACGGATATAGGGGAGCGCTTCGGCCAGAGTTTGAGCCTTGAGGGCGGCAGAAGGCGAAGGACCGGGTGTAGCCATTACGAACGCTCCAGGGAGCAAGTCCAAAGCCCGAATTTTATCAGGCAGCCAGCTTGCAGCCATCAATGCCCGGGAAAGCCAAATTTTCGAGATTGGACAGGGTCGTCCGTGTCGGGTGTCACCACGGGGCCTGCACCCGGCCAAGCGCATACCGAATAGAAACGCGAATAGAAAAAGGGCGCGGTTTTCGCCGCGCCCTTCTCCTGAGTGCTACAGGAGGTACAGCTAAATTACTGGATGGTAATTTGCTTCGCGCCGCTCGGCACCTTCTTGGGCAGCGTCAGTTCCAGCACGCCGTTCTCGTACTTCGCGGCGACCTTGGACTCGTCGATGTCGGCGCCCAGGCGGAACGTGCGCGCCACCTTGCCGTAGTAGCGTTCGCTGTGGACCACGCGCTCGCCGTCCTTGGTTTCGCTGTCGGCGCGCGTTTCGGCGGAAATGGACACTTCATCGCCGTCCACGGCCACCTTGATGTCTTCCTTCTTCACGCCAGGCAGTTCGGCGTTCACCTTGAACGCTTCCTTCTGCTCGGACACTTCGATGCGCGCGCGGCGCACCGGCTCGCCCGTCTCGAGCGCGCCGCCGACCGGACGCACGAAGAAGCCCTTGAACAGACCGTCGAAAACATCCCCGAGGGGATCGTAGCGAGTGACATTCAGCATGTGAGTCTCCTTACCCGTTTAAATGGTGTGCGCCTTGTGCGCTTACCCACAAGATGGGGCGGCCCATTCCGCTTTCAAGCCCGCCTCTTCAAATCCGTTGCGAAATCGTTCACGTCCGGCTAGCCTGATGGCCTTCGCGCCCTGCAAAAAAATAATTCTTGAAAACGCCCGCCGAAGCCCTTGAACTGGAAAAGCACCGTCCCCAGTTGCTGCGTTTCGCGCTGATGCAGTTGCGCGACCCCGGCTCGGCCGAGGACGCCGTGCAGGAGACTCTGGTGGCGGCGCTGCAGGGCGCCGGCGGCTTCGCCGGCCAGTCCTCGGTGCGCACCTGGCTGATCGGCATCCTCAAGCACAAGATCATCGATCACCTGCGGCGAACGGCGCGCGAAAAGCCGCTGGAAGGTTTGCCCGAGGAACTGGACCTGTCAGACTTCGAGGCCATCTTTGCCGAGGACGGGCACTGGCGCGAGGCCCCCGCCGACTGGGGCAATCCCGATCAAAGCCTGGAACAGGCCCGGTTTTTTCAGGCCTTGGAGCGCTGCCTGGAGGGCCTGCCCCCAAATACCGCCCGGGCCTTCATGCTGCGCGAGGTCATGGGGCTGGAAACGGCGGAAATTTGTAAGGAATTGAAAATTTCCACGTCCAACTGCTGGGTGATGCTTTATCGCGCACGCATGAGCCTGCGCCAGTGCCTGGACATGAACTGGTTCGGCAACCCGCAGGCGCCCCAGGCGGCGAAATCCGGCACCAAACCCCAGGGTATAAAGCCCAGATGATGAAATTCAGGCTCAAATGCAGGGAAGCCAGCCGGCTGCTGTCGCAGGCCGAGGACCGGCAACTCGGCCTGTCCGAGCGCCTGGCGCTGCGCCTGCACCTGGGTCTGTGCGATGCCTGCACCCAGTTTTCCAGGCAGCTCGGCTTCCTGCGCCGCGCGCTGTCGGCCTATCCCGGGCCGGAGAAAGAAAAAACCGACTCGACCTAGCTGCCGGGCCCGTCTAGTGTTTCATGGGCATGGTGCCCATGCCCGCGGTGCCATCCTTGGGCCCCGTGGCATCCAAGCCCAACACCTCGGCCTGCACGGTCACATCCTGCGCCTTGCCGTCTCGCCCCACGAAGTGCAGCTTGAGCGGCAGCTTGTCGCCCTTGGCCAGCGGCTTTTTGAGGCCATCGATCATGAGGTGATTGCCCTGAGGTGACAGTTCCACCGCCTTGCCGGCGTGCACGGGCAATTGCGGCAGGGCGCGCATGCGCATCACGTTGCCGTCCATGCGCATCTCATGCAGTTGGGCTTTGCCCGCGGGGGTCTCCACGCTTTTCAGCACCGTGTCGCTGGGACTGGCGAGGCTCATGTATACGCCTGCGGAGGTCTGGCCGGGAACGGTGGCGCGGGCCCATGCGCCGCTCACGGTGGCCTGTGCCCAGGCGGCAGGGACCACGATGCACAGCAGGGAGGCCACGCTTAGTTTGCTTGGAAACATGACAGAAATGACTTCACTTAAGACTTGATCGGCAATTCATTATAGCCCGTCGATCCAGTGGCTCTTGAAAGCTGCTTGACCAGGCAAGCATAAAGCCAAGCACATGCTTGGAACACGTAATTGTCTTACGGGATACATTTCGTTACAGCGTGGCCGCGACTTATGCACTCTCGCCGTCTTATGATCGAAGCGATACTCACAGTACCGTTTCCCGGTGAAAACTCGACCACCTTATGCTTCTTGAAAACTCGTCCCTCGCGGCGCCGCTTTCAAATACCGGACCGCAGTTCGAGCTTCCAACGCAATCGAACGAAAGCCTGATCTGCTTTCTGCACATTCCCAAGACGGCCGGAACGACGCTCAATTCCATACTGAACCACCAGTATCCGCCGTCGGGCATCCTCAAGGTCATGATGCGCGGCATGTCGCTGGTGGAGCCCAGGTTGCGGCTGATCGCGAAGCCGTTGATTTCGTCTTCCAAGCTGCGCCGCCTGAAGGCGGACCTTGCCCGGCGCGCCGACCTGCACGCGCTGCAGGGCCATTTCGACATGTCGCTGGCCCCTTTGCTGCCTGCCGATACCCGCTTCGTCACCATCCTGCGCGAGCCGGTGGAGCGCGCGGTGTCGCACTACTACCACTACCGCAACCAGCGCGACGATCCCATCTCTCCGTTGTCGCACCAGTCCACCCTGGCGCAATGGGTGTGCGAACGCGGCCTGGTGGAAATGGACAATGGCCAGACGCGCCGCCTGGCGGGCGAGATGAGCCTCCCCTGCGGCCAGGTCAGCCGGGACACGCTGGAGCACGCGAAGTCGAACCTGCGCCGGTTCGCGGTGGTGGGCCTGACCGAGCGCTTCGAGGAAGCGCAGGTCCTGCTGCACGACAAATTCCATTGGCCGCTGTACCGCTACACGGCGCGCAACGTGACCCCGAACCGTCCGCCGCCCGGCGACTTGGGGGCCGCGGATTTGAAGCTCATTCGCGACTTCAACCGCTTCGACCTGGAACTTTATCAATTCGCCGCGGGGTTGTTCCAGCAGGCGGCTAGCCGGATCGACATGGCCGCGAAACTGGCGGCGTTGCGCAGGGCGCCGGCTTGTCCGGCGCCATAGCCCGCACTGCGCCTACAGCACGTAGCGCGCCAGGTCTTCGCTGGCGGCCAGTTCCTTGAGACGCGAGTCAACGTAGCCGGCATCGATCACCAGGCGCTGGCCGTCGGACTTGCCGGCCGAGAAGGAAATCTCCTCGAGCAGCTTTTCCATCACGGTGTAGAGCCGCCGTGCGCCGATGTTCTCGGTCTTTTCGTTCACCGACCAGGCGATCTCGGCCATGCGGCGGATGCCGTCGGGCGTGAACTCCAGCGTCGCACCGTCGGTGGCCATCAGCGCGGCGTACTGCACCGTCAGGCAGGCGTCGGTAGCGGTGAGGATGCGCTCGAAATCGGCCACGGACAGCGAGTCCAGCTCCACGCGAATGGGAAAGCGGCCCTGCATTTCAGGAATCAGGTCCGAGGGCTTGGCCAGGTGGAAGGCGCCGCTGGCGATGAACAGGATGTGGTCGGTGCGGATCATCCCGAACTTCGTCGACACCGTGGTGCCCTCCACCAGGGGCAGGAGGTCCCGCTGCACGCCTTGGCGGGACACGTCGGCGCCGCCCACCTCAGATCTTGTCGCGATTTTGTCCACTTCGTCGAGGAACACGATGCCGTTCTGCTCCACCGCCTGGACGGCGGCGAACTTCACTTCCTCGTCGTTGATGAGGCGAGCAGCCTCCTCGTCGGCCAGCACTTTGAGGGCCTCGCTGATCTTCATCTTGCGCTGCTTCTTGCGGCCGCTGCCCAGGTTCTGGAACATGCCCTGGATCTGCTGGGTCAGTTCCTCCATGCCGGGCGGAGCGAAGATCTCCGCCTGCATGGCCGGCATGGTGACTTCGATGTCGATTTCCTTGTCGTCGAAATCGCCTTCCCGCAATTTCTTGCGAAATTTTTGCCGGGTCGCATTGTCTTCGCTCTGGGTCGTGCCCTCGGCAAAGAAGCCGGGACTGCGGGCAGGG
>DATNCF010000612.1:0-10430 GCA_035571675.1 Burkholderiales bacterium
CGCGATGGATAAAGAAAGAGGGGGACGGGCGCGCCACAAGCGCGCTTTCGGACCAATTCTGGCATCTTTAAATTCTTTTATTTCAAGGGATTACGCCAAAATCATGTCCGACACTGTGCGCCTGATCAAGAAATATCCCAATCGCCGCCTGTACGACACCAAGACCAGCACCTACATCACCCTGGCCGACGTCAAGGAGCTGGTGCTCAAGCAGGAGCAGTTCCAGGTGGTCGACGCCAAGAGCGGCGACGACCTGACGCGCAGCATCCTGCTGCAGATCATCCTCGAGGAAGAGGCCAGCGGCTCGCCCATGTTCTCCTCGGACGTGCTCACCCAGTTCATCCGCTTCTACGGCAGCGCCATGCAAGGGATGATGGGAAGTTACCTCGAGCGCAACATCCAGGTCTTCAACGAGATTCAAAAGCGCCTGCAGGAGCAGTCGCAGAACATGTATGGCTCGAATCCCGTTCTCAACCAGGATTTGTGGCGGCAGTTCCTGTCCTTTCAGGGCCCGGCCATGCAGAGCCTTGTGTCGACCTACATGGACCAGAGCCGCAACATGTTCCAGCAGATGCAGGAGCAGTTGCAGAACCAGACGAAGAACATGTTTACAGGGTTCAACTTTCCAGGCTTTACGCCTCCGACCGGAACCTCCAACCCTACCTCGCCTCCGGACAACAAGAAACCCGACGAAGAAAAGTAGCCATTTTTCGGCGCCTTGCAGTTGCAATAGCCATCCAGCGCCTCGATCTTCTTGGGCTTCCCTCATCCCCGGCCCTTCTCCCAAGGAGAAGGGTGAAAACCTCCGCACGAATAACCCCCCTCCCGAAGGGAGAGGCCTCGTTTACCATTGCACCTTTAAGCACGATTTCTCTATTTCATGGCTGATGTTCCCAAGGTAGGTTTCGTTTCACTCGGGTGTCCGAAGGCGCTGGTCGATTCCGAACTGATCCTCACCCAACTGCGTACCGAGGGTTACGCCGTGTCGCCAACGTATGCAGACGCCGACATGGTGATCGTCAACACCTGCGGCTTCATTGACTCTGCTGTTGCGGAATCTCTGGATGCCATCGGCGAGGCGCTTTCTGAAAACGGCCGCGTCATCGTCACCGGCTGCCTGGGCGCCAAGGGCGACATCGTCCAGAAGACACACCCCAAAGTCCTCGCCGTGACCGGTCCGCATGCGGTGAACGAGGTCATGTCGGCGGTGCATCAGCACCTTCCGCCTCCCGAAGAGGAAACCCACGACCCCTTCATCAGCCTGGTACCGCCCCAAGGCATCAAGCTCACGCCCACCCATTACGCCTACCTGAAAATCTCCGAAGGCTGCAACCATCGCTGCACCTTCTGCATCATCCCCTCCATGCGCGGCGACCTCGTGTCGAGGCCCATCGGCGAGGTGATGAAGGAGGCTGAGAACCTGGTCGACGCGGGCGTGAAGGAGCTGCTGGTCATTTCGCAAGACACCAGCGCCTACGGCGTGGACACGCGCTACAAGCTGGGCTTCTGGGGCGGCAAGCCGCTGAAGACGCGCATGACCGACCTCGCCTCGGCCCTGGGCAGCCTGGGCGTGTGGGTGCGCATGCACTACGTGTATCCCTATCCCAGCGTGGACGAGATCATCCCGCTCATGGCCCAGGGCAAGGTCCTGCCCTACCTCGACGTGCCCTTCCAGCACGCCAGCCGCCGCATCCTCAAGCTCATGAAGCGCCCGGCCCACGCCGAGGTAAACCTCGAGCGCATCCGCGCCTGGCGCGAAATCTGCCCCGACATCACCATCCGCAGCACATTCATCGCCGGATTCCCCGGAGAAACCGAAGCGGAATTCCAGGAGCTATTGGATTTCCTGTCGGAGGCGCAACTGGATCGCGTGGGCTGCTTTGCCTATTCCCCTGTGGAAGGCGCGCAGGCCAACGAGCTGCCGGACGCGGTGCCCGAGGAAGTGCGCGAAGAGCGGCGGGCGCGGCTGATGGAACTGCAGGAAGGCATCAGCGCAAAGAGGCTAAAAGAGAAAGTTGGGAAGACGCTTAAGGTGCTCGTTGACGACATTGGGGACGACGGCGTGGCCGTGGCGCGCTCAAGCGCGGATGCGCCGGAGATCGACGGGCTCGTGTACGTGGAAAATCCCGGCAAGGCGAAGGTTGGGGATTTTCTGGACGTATGCGTAACTGATTCAGATATGCATGATCTTTATGCTAAGCGTGGAAAAACTCCCCGCCAGTAGTCACAACGGCTTTGCAAACCAAGCTCACCTCAACGGATTAGGTCTTTTTGAAATCTTGAATGCACTGATTCGCCAATGCATCTTGAAAACTACGATTACGGTGTAGCTTCCGATCACTCTGGCCTCGATCGCGAATCACCTGACGTTGATTAATTGCAAAGTTGTGAATTTTTTTTAACAGGTCGTCCGGTACCCGCAATTTAGCCAATTCCAGAATATCTTCATCAAGGAATTTTCTCTTGCCAAAAGTCATTACTCCATAGAGGTATGAATACAGAAATCTGAACATCGTTGCGTAGTTATGCACGTCGTAGGGGTCGTCGCTTAGTTTATTGCTCACGATGGCGGCTTCTGTAGTCTTGCAGATTTCAAGAGCCGCAAGATAAATTTGCAAGTCGCAATGTTCGCTGAAAATGCTCTTGTATTCGCTCTGGCGCTGCATGGACTTGGGTCTTGCGCGATTGCATTCATAGGATTCAGCCAACCGCAGGGCTTGGATAGCCCAAGCCATATAAGTCATGGAAACGATTCGCGATGGGGGTCTTCCGTGATTTAGGTAGTAATTCTTACGTCGATCATAAAACCAGTTCTTGGTAAGCAACAAATCTTCGATATCTCGTTGGATCTTTTCGGTGGCATGCAGACTTGCCAGGTCGACTTTGTTCTGATTGTTTGTGGCCAGAATAATGGCATCAGCGAGTTCCTTCTGGGATGTGACCAGAATTTTTACAAGTATGCAACGGTCCTCGTTTTGCTGGTGCGACTGCTTTATATACTGATGCACAGATTCAGTTGTCTGAAGCCCGTTTACAATTTGAACATTCTCTAAATGTAGGTCTTTGCCAATTACCGTGGCCTTGCTGGCGAGGATTGTGACACCGTTGTTCAGCCACCAGAAATCTTGCTCATCGCCACTTTTCCCCTGTGATAGCGTGCTAATGATCGCAGTGTTCACGAATGTCTGACCCATGTAATCGCGAACATTTGATTCGAAAAGATATCGACGCAATTCGCCGTTCTCGTCGGAAACGAAACGAACGTAATCCGATAGTTTTGCAAGGACGACGTAGTTTGTACCGCTTCTAGAGACCGGGCCTTCTTCGAATCTCAATACGGACGAGAAATCTTTGAGTTTTCTACTTGCTGCTAGTAACTCAGTTGCTCCAAGATACTCAAAGGAGGCTGTACTATCACTGAATAGTTTATCGCATTCGGAAAGAAGAGCGTTTGACCTAGCAACTATGGATTCACCTACGGCGGTGCTCTCGCCGCGGGAGAGATAAATAAAGCGAAAAGTAAGAGTTGCTGTTCCCCTTGCCGTTTTAACTAAAGCATTCTTAAATGCATTGCGATTCGCTAATAGAGCATCGTTGTATCGGTCCTGTAGCTCAGAATCTTCCTTGCTAAGATCAAAGAGATCAGGCGCGGTGGCGTAAAGATGAACAACCGGTTCCTGCTTAAAGGAATCCTGGTGTTTGGCGGTGAAAATAAAAACCTCAATTTTATTTGGGCCCCTGTTAGGGATGATCTCTGTCTCATCGAAGACAAGATCGCCGTTTAGGAATGTGTACCACGCATCGATCCCCCCGTCATCGCGTCCATCCACAATACCTAAGGATATTTCATCAGGGGCCAGATCAAAGTCCTTTAGAACTTGAGATATCCCGAAGAATTGGAATGCTGGCCCGCTTTCAAATCCATTGTCTTTGGCCACCTCCGAGATTATTTGGTCAAGAAGCAAGCGATCATTCTTTGCCATTTTTTATCCGCTGTCTTTCAATAGAGGAATGACGCAGCAAGCGTGTAGAAATTGGTGCGCCTTAGTAACGTGACCGTAGGCCACGCTAGGGAGTTGGGTTCTCGGTGCGTAATTAAACCATGAGATCATTATGGTCAAGACATCTTGTTTGGAGATAGCTGCGGCCGTTGCCGTTTGGGCCGACTTCCATCACATTCCAGCAATATGTAATGTAGTGAGAGGTGATGTTTTAGGGCGGTATTTGAATGTACGCGATTGTAGGGAGGGAAAAATGGCGTTAACTGATAGTTATGTTCAGACTCTCGGAGTATTGCCTGAATTTTTTAAGCAGATTCGGGCGGGTCAGGCTCCAACTCAATTTACGATTCAGCACCTCAAGGACTTAGGATACACATCAACAAATCATCGACTTTTTCTGCCGCTGATGAAGTCCCTCGGCTTTCTTACCGAGGATGGCAAGCCTACGCAAAGATATCAGGACTACAGGGCAGATGAAAAAACCGCTAAGCGGGCAATGGCTGAGGGCTTGAAACAAGCCTATGGAGACTTGTTCGTTTTAAGAGCAAAACCATCCGAATCCGATCGGGCTTTATTCGAAGGTAAATTCAAGAGCGCGCACAATACTACCGACCGCATGGCCAAGTTGATGGCGTCGACGTTTATGGCCCTGTTGCCGCTTGCGGATTTTGATGCCGTGGCGGCGCAAAGCAAGCCCCCCGAGATTTTGAAGAATAAAGATCTCGATAAAAAGGAAAATGAAGAGGGTGATTCAAAGCGTCAAGAGGGGGAGAAAATTGGGCGCCGAGGCGGTATCCCTACCAGCCTTCAATACAACATTCAAATTCACTTGCCAGCCACAAAGGATTTAGAGGTCTACAACGCAATATTCAAATCACTCAGGGAGCATCTACTTGACTGACACGAGCCAACTGCGGGAGTTTTTGTTTAGGGGGCTGATGGTTGAGTCCGAGGCCGCTCAATTTCAAGCTGCCGGAATTCAGGTGGGTGCGGCAATTGGGCAAGCCGAAGAAAGATTGCTTTCAGAAGCCATTGCCCCCTTTGGCGTCGGCTTCCGCAATAGGGCGATCGAGATGGGGCGCTTATACGTAGTCATTCACTGCTTTGAGAATTCTGTGCGCGCCTTGATCAAGGAAACGCTCGAGGAAAAGGAAGGGGCCGACTGGGCAGACAAGTTACCAATAAAAGCCAAAAGATACGCGGAAGACAGGCAAAGAGAATCCAAGAAGGATTCCTGGCTCGAAGGAGAAAAGGCTGACATTCTTAGCTTTTTGGACTTTGGCCATCTAGCGATAATCATTATAGAAAAGTGGGCTTGCTTTGAAGGGGTAATACCGACAACCCAACATTGGCTTAAGCAGCGTATGGATGAACTCGAGAAGGCTCGACATTTCATAGCCCATAATAGAATGCTTCTTCCCGGAGAATTCCAGCGGATCTATATGTACATAGCGGATTGGAATAAGGTGGTAGGACTATAGAGAGTTGCGTTTGGAGCGACTACTTAGCAGGCCGTCTTTGGTGTTGGGCAAAAAAAAACGGCACCCTAATGAACTGACCCCCAGAAGTTGGACAAAAAAGTCCAACCTTTGGGGGTCAGTTCACTAAGGTGCCGTTTTCATTTCGATAGCTATGCCTTAGCTGTTCGAAACAATCTCTCCGTTCACCACCCGCACATGGTCGCCGATGCGCCAGGCCGGGCTGGTGGTTGACGAGATGGTGCGCGTGGAGCCGTCTTCGAGGCGCACGTCGATGGCGTAGCTCTTGGTCTTCTTCACGTTCTTCTCGATTTCGCGGCCGGCCAGCGCGCCGCCCACGGCGCCCAGCACGGTCATGGCGGTGCGGCCGTTGCCGTTGCCGACCTGGTTGCCGAGCACCGCGCCTCCCACGCCGCCGGCGATGGTGCCCAGGGCACTGGCTTCACCCTTGCTCTCGATTTCGCGGATGTTCTCCACCACGCCGCAGGTGTGGCAAACGGCCTTGGCCACCACCGGCGGGGGAGGAGCAGGTTCGTTGCGGGCCACCACGACCGGGGGAGCGGGGGGCGTCGTGGCGACGGGCGCCGCGGCCACGGGCTTGGGCGCGGGCTTGTGCACCACCGGCTTGGGCGCCTTGGGCGCAGCCTCGGCGACCTTGGGCGGAGCCTCGGCCACCTGGGGCGCGGGAGCGGCCGGCGCGGCGGTCACGGGGGCAGGGGCGGAAGCGGGCGCCTGCGCCACGGTGGGCGAGGTCAGGGGCGCGGTGGTGTCCGCGTTCTTGGCGCCGCTGTTGGGCAGCCAGCCCATGATGGCGGCGATACCCACGACGCACAGCAGGGTCACCGCCGAACCGGCAATGACGAAGATGGGGTGGGTGCTCTTGTTGGGTTGTTCCATGTCGGTCTCCTTTGGCGAACTGCTACCGTCAACGATTCATGACGGGCGCATGTTGACATGGAACAGCTCAAATCGGTGTGATTTTGGTCACCCCGGTGTGAAGTAGGCCGTAACGCTTTGTAAGAAGGGCTTTGCCGATGTGAAACAGGCATGGACTGTCACCAAATAGCGACAGGCTGTGTGTAAATGCCCTTAGACGAGAGTGGCAAAATGCCGCAGCATGCGTTCGGCGTCCGGGTCCACGCCGGTGAACAGGCGCATGGCATCGGCGGCTTGGAATACCACCATGCCGCTGCCGTCGGCGGTGCGGCAGCCCTTGGCGCGCGCCGCGCGCAGCAACTCGGTCTCGAGCGGGAAGTACACGATTTCGGACACCCACTGCGCGGGGCGGATCAGGTCGGCCGGCAGCGGCAGGCCCGGGTGCTTGAGCATGCCCGTGGGCGTGCAATGCACCAGCCCGTCGGCCCGCGCCATGGCGCCGGCCAAGTCCCGCGCGGACCGCGCCCGCGTGCCCAGGCGCGCCGCCAGCGCGGCGGAGCGCGCCGGGTCGATATCGAAGATGGCGAGTTCGCCCACGCCCAGTCCAAGCAGCGCCGCAGCCACCGCGGCGCCCGCGCCGCCGGCCCCCAGCAGCACCACGCGCTCGAGGCGCGCGCCGGGCAGCGCGCGGCGGAACCCGGCGCTGTAGCCGGCCAAGTCGGTGTTGTGGCCGACGCGGCGGCCGTCGCGGAACACCACGGTGTTCACCGCGCCCACCGCCTGCGCCTCGGCCGACAGCTCGTGCAGCAGCGGGATCACCGCCTGCTTGCAGGGATGGGTGATGTTGAGGCCGGCGAAGCCCATGCGCTCGGCCGCGAGCAGCAACTCGGGCAGCGCTTCAGGGCCGAGGCGCAACGCGTCGAGGTCGATCCCGCGGTAGACGTAGCGCAGGCCCAGGCGCTCCCCCTCCTCCTCATGCAGGGCGGGCGAGCGCGAGGCCTGGATGCCCGCCCCGATCAGGCCGCAAACGAATGAGGGCACGGGAACGGGAGCCTCGGCGTCACTTGCGGATCTTGGCCAGTTCGGCCTGGACGTCACGGACCACGTCCTCACCCACCACCGCGGCGTTCTTGGCGATCACCGGCTTCATCTTGTCGCGGAACTTGTTCAGTTCAGCGGCGGACAGTTCGGTCACCTGCATGCCGTTCTTCTTCAGGTTCTCCAGCGCGGTGTTGGCCTCGCTGCGCGACACCTGGCGCTGCAACTTGCCGGCTTCCACCGCGGCCTCCTCGAGGATCTTGCGCTGGTCGGCGCTCAGCGTGTCCCACACCTTCTTGCTGAAAATCAGCGATTGCGGATTGTACTGGTGGTTGGTGAGGGCCAGGTACTTCTGCACTTCGTAGAACTTGTTGGCCAGGATGACCGAGGCGGGGTTTTCCTCGCCGTCGATGGCCTTCTGGTCCAGCGCCGCGTACAGCTCGGTGAAGGGCAGGGGCGTGGGGTTGGCGTCCAGCGCCTTCACCCAGTCGACGTTGATGGCGTTGGGGATGACGCGCAGCTTCAGCCCGGCGATGTCCTCCACCTTGTTTATGGGGCGCTTGCTGTTGGTGATGTTGCGAAAGCCCAGCTCCCAGTAGGCCAGCCCGACGATGCCCTTGTCCTCCAGCATCTGGTGCAGCTTCTTGCCGAACGGGCCGTCCACCACGGCGTCGGCCTCGCGGGGATTGGCGAACATGAAGGGAAAGTCGTAAATCCCGAACTGCTTTACCTGCGAGGCCAGGATGCCCGAGTTCAGCACCACCATGTCCAGCGTGCCGCCCTGCACGGCCGATACATTGGCCTGGTCGCTGCCCAGCACCCCGCCGGGGAACAGTTCCACCTTCATCTTGCCGCCGCTTTTCGCCGCCACGATCTCGGCGAATTTCTCCATGCCGGTCACCAGCGGGTGCCCCTTGGGATTCTGGGTGGCGAACTTGAATGTCTTGTCCTGGGCATGCGCCGCGCCGGCCAGGGCGAGCGCCGCGATCAGCAACAGGGTTTTGAACGTCTTCATGCGCAATCCTCCTTTTGATTAGCTAGTGAACCACTTGGCGGGAACGGTGACCAACTGCGGAAACAGCACCATCAGGAACATCATGGCGAACTCGGCCCACATGAAGGGCAGCATGCCGCGCGTGACCTCGTCCATCTTCATGCGGCCCACCCCGGCGACGGTGTTCAGCACCGTGCCCACGGGCGGGGTGATGAGGCCGATGGCGTTGTTGATGACGAACAGCACCCCGAAGTACACCGGGTCGATGCCCGCGGCCTTGACCACGGGCATGAGCACCGGCGTCATGATGAGGATGGTGGGCGTCATGTCCATGGCGGTGCCCACGGCCATGACCAGCACCATGACGGCGATCATGAGCAGGGTGGGATTGCCCATGAAGGGCTCCAGCACGCTGATCATCTGCTGGGGTATCTGCGCAACGGTGATGAGCCAGGAGGACACCATGGCGGCGGCCACCAGGAACATGATGACGGCGGTGGTCTTGGCCGCGCCGGTGAACACGGCCAGCAACTGCATGAATTTCAGTTCGCGATAGACCACCGTGGCCACGAACAGGGCGTACACGGCCGCCACCACCGCCGCCTCGGTGGGGGTGAACACGCCGAAGCGCAGCCCCACCAGGATGATGAGCGGCAGCACCAGCGCCCAGGCCGATTCGCGCAGCGCCGAAAGCATCTCGCGCGCCGTCTTGCGAGGCGGCAGCGGGAAGCTTTCCTTGCGGCCCAGCCACCACCAGGTGGCCCACAGCGCGGCGCCGATCAGCAGGCCCGGCACGATGCCGGCCAGGAACAGCCGCGTCACCGACACGTTGGCCGACACGCCGAAAATGACGAAGCCGATGGAGGGCGGAATGATGGGCGCGATGATGCCGCCCGCGGCGATCAGTCCGGCCGAGCGCGCGCGCTTGTGGCCCGCCTTCACCATCATGGGCAGCAGCAGGGCGGTGAGCGCGGCGGCGTCGGCCACGGCCGAGCCGGACAGCGACGCCAGCAGGCAGGCGGCGATGATGGTCACGTAGCCCAGGCCGCCGCGCACGTGCCCCACCAGGGCCAGCGCCAGGTTGACGATGCGCCGCGACAGGCCGCCCACGTTCATGATCTCGCCGGCCAGCAGGAAGAAGGGCACGGCCAGCAGCGGAAAGCTGTTGGCGCCCTCAATCAGGTTCTGCGCCATGATCTGGGCGTCGAACTGGTGCAGGTGCCACATCAGCGCCATGCCGGACACCAGCAGCGCATAGGCGATGGGAATGCCGATGGCCATGGCGCCGAGCAGCGAGGCGAGAAAGACGGCGATGGTCATGATCGGCCGCCGGGCACCTGGGGTTCGCCTTCGGGCGCGCGCAGCGAGCCGACCTCCGCGTTTTCCTCGCTCTCGCGGACCATGATCAGCTCGGACTCGGCCATGCGCCCGGTCACCACGCGCAACAGGTCGGCAACCAGGAGCAGCGCGGCCAGCACGGCGAACACCACGCCCGTGCCGTACACCAGGGCCATGGAGGCGCCGGTCACCGGCGCCTCGACGTGCAGGTTGATGCGCGATTGCGCCAGGGCGCCCCAGAACACCAGCCAGGTCGCATACAGCATGAGCAGGTGTCCGGCCGCGAGGCAGGCCTTCTTTCCGGCCGCGGGCAGGCGGGAAATGAGCGCGTCGGTGCCCAGGTGGGCGCGCTCGCGCAGCGCCAGCACGGCGCCGAGGAAGGTCACCCACAGGAACAACCAGCGCGACACCTCCTCCGACACCACGATGCCGGAGTTGAAGCCGTAGCGCAGCACCACGTTGCCGAACACCATGACCACCATCACCGCCAGGAAGACGGCGATGAGGACTTCCAGCCCCCGGAAGAACAGGTCGATGGCGCGGCTCATGCCTGCGGCGCGCGGCGCGCGGATCGCGCTGTTTGGTGTTTTGGCGCCGCCGGACGGGCGCCTTCCTGCAGATAGGCGAGCACCATGTCGCCGACCAGGCGGCGCCGGCGCGCCACATCGCCGCGGGCGCCCATGTCGCGCTGGAAAATGGCGCCGA
>DATNCF010000613.1:0-2945 GCA_035571675.1 Burkholderiales bacterium
AACCCGCCTGCTCCGCGGTTCGAGACGGCAAAATCATCCACGATATTTAGTTCCACCTGCATCACCGGCACGATCACCATCTGCGCAATCCGCTCCATGGGCTGTATCGTGAACGAAGCCTTCCCGCGGTTCCACACCGACACCATGAGCTGCCCCTGGTAGTCGGAATCGATCAATCCCACGAGGTTTCCCAAAACAATCCCATTCTTGTGGCCCAGCCCCGAGCGCGGCAGGATCATGGCGGCATAACCCGGATCGGCGATGTGGATGGCCACGCCGGTGGGGACGAGTTCCGCCGCGCCGGGAGCCAGTTCGACAGGCTTGTCCAGGCAGGCGCGCAGGTCCAGCCCCGCCGAACCCGCCGTGGCGTAGTGCGGCAATTGCTCGCGCATACGCTCATCCAGAATCCGCACATCCAGCCGCCGCATTATTTGCGCCCCTTGGGCTTGGTCGTCTTGCTGGCCTTTGGCAGCATGCCCGCGATGTGCCGTATCAATTGCCTCGCCACTTCTATCTTTGGCGCACGGGCGATCTTGTGTTCACCCGCTTCGTCGAACAGCGTTAGCGCATTGTCGTCACGGCCGAAGGCATGCTGCGCCAGATTGGCGGCCAGCAGCGGTATGTTCTTTTTCTTGCGTTTCTGTTGGGCGTATTCGCGCAGGTTCTCGGTCTCCGCGGCAAAGCCCACGCAAAAAGGCCGCTTGCCGGCGGGCAATGCGGCCACCGTGCCCAGGATGTCGGGATTGGGAGCCAATTCCAATGTCAGGTTGCCCTTGCCGCGCTTGATCTTGTGCGCCTTGGCGTCGGCCACGTGGTAGTCGGCCACCGCCGCCACGGCGATGAACACATCCTGCCTCGACACGTCCTTCATGACCGCGGCCAGCATTTCGCGCGCCGTGACCACGTCGACACGTGCCACGCCCGGCGGCGCGGGCAGCGCCGTGCTGCCCGACACCAGCGTGACCTCCGCGCCGGCCTCGGCGGCGGCCTGCGCCACGGCATAGCCCATCTTTCCCGAGCTGACGTTGGTGATGCCGCGCACCGGGTCGATGGGCTCGAAGGTGGGGCCGGCCGTGACCATGACCTTGCGCCCGGCCAGCGCACCCGCGCGAGGGCCGGGTGCAGTGGTCGGTGTGCCGGCGAAGTACCCTTCAAGGGCCGCCAAGATGTCCTCGGGCTCGAGCAACCGGCCAGAACCGGTCTCGCCGCAGGCCTGATCGCCCGAATCGGGCCCCAGCAGCGTCACGCCGTCGGCCCGCAGTCGCTCCACGTTGCGCAGGTTGGCCGGGTTCTGCCACATCTCCACGTTCATGGCCGGCGCCACGAACAGCGGGGCGCGGCGCGCGGCGCACAGTGTGGACAGCAGGTCATCGGCCAGGCCGTGGGCCACCTTGGCCAGGAAGTCGGCCGAGGCCGGCGCCACCAGGATGAGGTCGCGGTCGCGGGACAGTTCGATATGGCCCATGTTGTCGGGAACCCGCGCATCCCAGGGGTCGGCGTACACCGGTTGCCCGGACAGCGCCTGCAGGGTGACCGGGCCGATGAAGCGCGTGGCCGCCTCGGTCATGACCACGCGCACGTCCACTCCGGCCTTGATCAGCAGCCGGGTCAGGGCCGCCGCCTTGTAGGCCGCCACCCCGCCGCTAAGCCCAAGTAGAACGCGTTTGCCGTTCAATGCCATGTGTGCCTCTGTCTGGGCGGCCCGTCCGGAACCGTCCCGCAAAAAATCACTTTCCTTGTATGCCACCGGCCCCGGCGTGCGTTAGCACTTCAGGGCCCCGGGAAAGGCCTGGATTTTACGGACAAACAAGCCGCCGTGGGCAGCCGCGGTTGGGAGGAGGACCATGGCGATCACCGATTGGCCGGAGGCTGAGCGGCCGCGGGAGCGGCTGCTGGCGCACGGTGCGGCGCAGCTTTCCGATGCCGAGCTGCTGGCCATCTTCCTGCGCACCGGTTCGCGCGGCCAGAGCGCGCTGGATCTGGCGCGCGCCCTGCTCGGGCGCTTCGAGTCGCTGTCGGCCATCATTGCACAGTCGCCGGGTGAGCTATGCACCCTGCCCGGGCTGGGCGAAGCCAAGGCGGCGCAATTGCTGGCCGCGGTGGAATTGACGCGGCGCGCCCTGGGCGAAAAGCTGGCCGCGCGCCACGCCATGGCGTCGCCGGCCGCGGTGCGTGATTACTTGCGGCTGTCGCTGTCGGGCCGCGAGCACGAAGTGTTCGTGGCCGTGATGCTGGACGCGCAGCATCGCGTCATCGCCAGCGAAGAACTGTTCCGCGGCACGCTCACCCAGACCAGCGTGTACCCGCGCGAAGTGGTCAAGTGCGCGCTGCGCCACAACGCGGCGGCGGTGATCTTCGCCCACAACCATCCGTCCGGCGCCGCGGAGCCCAGCCATGCCGATGAGATGCTCACCCGCAGCCTGAAATCGGCCCTGGCGCTGGTGGACGTGCGCGTGCTGGACCACTTCATCGTGGCGGGCAGCGAGGCGCTCAGCTTCGCCGAGCGGGGTTTGCTCTAGCGCCCGCGTCGGCCCCAGAAGGGCAAAAAAAAGCCCGGCAGCGCCGGGCTTTCATGAGCGGGCTAACGCTTAGCGCGTGCCCGTCCCTGCGCCACCGGTGCCGGCGCCACCCGCTCCGGCCCCCGTTCCGACACCGGCGCCGGCTCCTACGCCCGCGCCGGCCGCGCCGGAAGCGCCTGCACTGTCAGTGCCGCTCTCGCCCGAATTGACGTTGCTCTGGCCCGCCTTGGACTTGCCGGGAGAATCCGCATTGGCGCTGTTGCGGGTCGTGCTGTCCTTGCGCGCATCAGCCTCGCAACGGCTCAGCGCCGTGCCGGTCAGCCCGGCGCAGCTCTTGTCCATGCGCGAAGTGCTGGACGAGCCCATGTTGCTGTTGTTGTTCACGCTGCTGCCGTACGGGGTGGTGTTGAATTGCGCGAAGGCCAG
>DATNCF010000614.1:0-15758 GCA_035571675.1 Burkholderiales bacterium
CGGAATTGCACGCCTGGCTGGCCGCACCGGAAGCCCGCGCTGCGGCAGCGGCGCGCCTCGTTCTGGACCCCACCGCAACTACGCACCTCGGCGCATTGCCCAAGGCCGATGCCGCAATCCTGCTCATCGGCCCGGAAGGCGGCTTGGCAGACCATGAACTGGCTGCTGCAAACGCCGCAGGATTTACCCCCATCCGCCTCGGTCCGCGTATATTGCGCACCGAGACCGCTCCTCTTGCGGCCATCACCGCCTTGCAGGTACTTTGGGGAGACTTGAACTGACGGCCATGGCGACCAATACCAAGAACACGGCAGCAAAGGCGAATGCGAAGCAAGGCGGAGCGAGCGAAACGTTCGATGCCCGCTTCCTCACCTGGTTCCGGGCCGTGGCGCCCTACTTCCACGCCTTCCGCAATAAAGTCTTCGTGATCGCGTTCGGCGGCGAGGCCGTGGCGGACAACAAGTTCGCCCTGCTCGCCAACGACATCAACCTGCTCTACGCCGCCGGCATCCGGCTCATCCTGGTGCACGGCTCCAAGCCGCAGATCGCCGCGCAGTTGAAGCAGCGCCACGCCAAGGCGCGCTTCCTCGACGGGGTGCGCATCACCAACGACGTGGCGCTGGCGTGCGTGAAGGAGGCCGTGGGCCTGTTGCGCGTGGAGATCGACGCCTGGCTGTCGCAGGGTCTGCCCAATTCGCCCATGGCGGGCGCGGTGATCAACACCGTGTCGGGCAATTTCATCACCGCCCAGCCCTACGGCATCCGCGAGGGCGTGGACTACCAGTACACGGGCACTGTGCGCAAGGTGGACACGGGCGCCATCGCCGGGTGCCTGGCGGCCAACAACATCGTCATCGTCTCCAACGTGGGCTACTCGCCCACCGGCGAGGTGTTCAACTGCGCCATGGAAGACGTGGCCGTGGCCATCGCGCGTGGCATGAACGCAGAGAAGCTGATTTTCCTCACCGACGAGCCGGTGGTGGACGAGAAGGGGGAACTGGTCACCGAGCTCTCGGCCGACGCTGCGGCGGAACTGCTGGCCAGCCCGCACCGCCTCACCTCCGACACCCAGCTCTACCTGGAACACGCCATGGAAGCCGTGCGCGGCGAAGTAAGCCGTGCCCACCTCATTTCCTATCACGTGGACGGCGCGCTGCTCATCGAGCTGTTCACCCACGACGGCTCGGGCACGCTGGTCACGCGTACCGGCGTGGAGAGGCTGCGCCGCGCCACCATCGACGACGTGGGCGGCATCCTGCAGCTCATCGAACCGCTGGAAGCCGACGGCACGCTGGTGTACCGCGGCCGGGAACTGCTGGAACGCGAAGTGGACCGCTTCTTCGTCATCGAGCACGACAAGGTGATCGTGGGCTGCGCCGCCCTGTACCCCTTCGCCAAGGGCCGCATGGCCGAACTGGCGGCGCTGGCGGTGCGGCCCGACTTCCGCCGCGCCGGCTACGGCGAAAAGCTGCTCGACGCCCTGACGGCCGAGGCCAAGCGCCGCGGCATGAAAAAGCTCATGGTGCTCACCACGGTGACGGCGCAGTGGTTCATCGAGCGCGGCTTCACCCTGGGCGGCGTGAAGGCCCTGCCCGAGCCGCGCCGCTCGCTGTACAACTGGCAGCGGCGGTCCAAGGTGCTGGTTAAAAATCTTTAGAGCCTGGCCCAACCGGCCTTCGCCGCCTTGCTAAAATCCAGCCAGCGAATCAGGAGCGGTCCATGGCAAGAATGGTGAAGTGCATCAAGCTGGGGGTGGAAGCCGAGGGGCTGGACTTCCCGCCCTATCCCGGCGAGCTGGGCAAGCGCATTTACGAGAATGTGTCCAGGGAAGCCTGGCAGCAGTGGATACGCCACCAGACCATGCTCATCAACGAGAACCGGCTCAACCTCGCCGACGCGCGGGCGCGCAAATACCTGGCCGAGCAGATGGAGAAGCACTTCTTCGGCACCGGCGCGGACACCGCCGAGGGCTTCGTCCCCCCCAGCAGCTAGTCCGAGGTCCGGGCTGGCGCCCGGGGCCGCACCCTGACTAGGCCGCCGCCTCGCCGGAGACGCGGATGTGGCGCACGTCGCGGCCTTCCACCATGTAGACCACGTATTCGGCCATGTTCTTGGAGTGGTCGCCGATGCGCTCCAGCGCCTTGGCGATAAACAGAATCTCAAGGCTGCGCGTGATGGTGCGCGGGTCTTCCATCATGAAGGTGATGAGCTGGCGCAGGATGGAGCGGAATTCGTCGTCCACCAGCCGGTCTTGCCGCACCACTTCGTCGGCGGCGCGCGAATCCAGCCGGGCGAAGGCGTCCAGCGCGTGGCGCAGCATGTCGATGGTCAGCCCGGCCACGTGCTTCATTTCCAGCCGCGGCATGTGCAGCCGGTCCGAGGAGTGGATGAGCTTGGCCATGCGGCCGATTTTTTCCGCCTCGTCGCCGATGCGCTCGAGGTCGGTGATGGTCTTGATGATGGCGATGATGAGGCGCAGGTCGCCGGCGGCGGGCTGGCGCTTGGCAATGATGTGGCTGCAGGCCTCGTCCAGCTCCACCTCGTAGGCGTTGACGCGGTGGTCGTTGGCGATGACCCCGTCGATGAGCTCCATGTTGCCGCTGGCCAGCCCCTCGATGGCGTTGACGATCTGCTCCTCGACCAGGCCGCCCATTTGCAGCACCCGCGTGCGCACCGCTTCCAGCTCGGCGTCGAATTGTTTTGAGATGTGTTCGGGCATGTCCGGCGCTCAACCGTTCTTGTGATAAGGGTCCACCCTACTACAGGATTGTGACAGTTCTGCTCCCTTTTCTTCTACTCTCTCCAGGGGACCTTGTAAAGACACCTGGGCGCCGGGGGGCGGCGCTGGCATCGGCCCAGGGGGGCCGAAGTCGCGGACCGGTGCCGTGTCAGCGCTTGTAGGTCCTGACCCCGTCAGGGGTGCCCAGCAGCAGCACGTCGGCCCCGCGGCGGGCGAACAGCCCGACGCTGACGACGCCGGGGATGTTGTTGATGGTCTGCTCCAGTCCAACGGGATCAGTGATGGATAGTCCAGAGACGTCCAGGATGAGATTGCCGTTGTCGGTGGTGAAGCCCTCGCGCAGCTTGGGCGAGCCGCCCAGCTTGACCATCTGCCGGCCCACCCATGAGCGCGCCATGGGGATGACCTCCACGGGCAGGGGAAAGGCGCCCAGCACGGGCACCAGCTTGCTCTGGTCGGCGATGCACACGAACTTGCGCGCCACCGCGGCCACGATTTTCTCGCGGGTCAGCGCCCCGCCGCCGCCCTTGATCATGGCGAACTGCTTGGTGATCTCGTCCGCGCCGTCGACGTACACCTCCAGCTCGGCCACGGCGTTGAGCTCGAACACCCGGATGCCGTGGCCGGCCAGGCGCGCCGCCGTGGCCTCGGAGCTGGCCACGGCGCCGTCGATGCGCGCCTTCATCTTGGCCAGCTCGTCGATGAAGTAATTGGCGGTGGAGCCCGTGCCCACGCCCACGATGGTGTCCTCTTCGACGTACTTGATGGCCTCGCGGGCCACAGCCTGCTTCAGTTCGTCCTGCGTCATTTCCTGGGTCATGCCTTGTTGCGAGGGAGGTAGAGATCGGTGATGCTGCCCAGGCCGGCTTCGGCGGCGAAGGCCGGCGTCTCGGACAGGGTGGGGTGGGGGTGGATGGTGAGGCTGATGTCCTCGAGGTCGGCGCCCATTTCCAGGGCCAGCACGGTTTCGGCAATCAGTTCGCCGGCATTGGGCCCCACCATGGCCGCGCCCAGCAGGCGCTTGGATTCGGGGTCGAACAACAGCTTGGTCAAGCCTTCGGTGCGGCCCACGGCGCGCGCCCGGCCCGAGGCCGCCCAGGGGAAGGCGGCCTTCTCGAAGGGGACGTTGTTCTTCGCGGCGTCGGTCTCGGTGAGGCCCATCCAGGCCACTTCGGGATCGGTGTAGGCCACCGAGGGAATGGTCATGGCGTCGAAAGCCGCCTTGCGGCCGCACGCCACTTCCGCCGCCACCTTGCCTTCGTGCGTGGCCTTGTGCGCCAGCATGGGGTCGCCCACGACGTCGCCGATGGCGAAGATGTGCGGCACGTTGGTGCGCTGCTGCTTGTCCACGGGGATGAAGCCGCGCTCGTTCACCGTCACACCGGCTTTGTCGGCGTCGATGTTCCCGCCGTTGGGCCGGCGTCCTACGGCAACAAGGACCCGATCATAGGTCTGGGGCTCGGGGGCGTTCTTGCCTTCAAAGGTTGCCTTGAGGCCGGCCGGCGTGGCTTCCAGCTGTGTCACCTTGGTGGACAGCAGGATGGCTTCGTAACGCTTCTGGATGCGGCGTTCAAGCGGGCGAACCATGTCGCGGTCGGCGCCGGGCATGAGACCGTCCAAGGCCTCGACCACGGTGATTTTCGAACCCAGGGCGTCGTACACGCAGGCCATTTCCAGGCCGATGATGCCGCCGCCAATAATAAGAAGGCGTTTGGGGATGTCGGCCAGCGCAAGCGCCCCCGTGGAATCGATGAGGCGCGGGTCGTAGTAAGGGAAATTGGGAATGCGGGCGACGGAGGAGCCGGCCGCAATGATGCATTGATCGAACGAGATGCGCTGGGTCTTGCCGTCCGCGCCTGCGACACTCATGACCTTTGGCGATTCGAAGCGGCCAGTGCCCTGGACGACTGTAACTTTGCGCTGCTTGGCTAGCCCGGCGATGCCCTTGGCTCCTTTGCCCGCCACATCCGTCTTCCAGGCGCGCAGTTTCTCGATATCGATTTGCGGCTTGGGGAAATCGATGCCGGCTTCGCTCATTTGCTCCGCTTCGGTGAGCACTTTTGCGGCGTGCAGCAGCGCCTTGGAGGGAATGCATCCGACGTTGGTGCACACACCGCCAAGATCGGGATAACGCTCGACCAGGACGACTTTTTTCCCAAGATCTGAAGCGCGGAATGCGGCCGTATAACCGCCCGGTCCCGAGCCAAGCACCAGGATCTCCGCGTGCAGCTCGGCTCCTTCCACCGGGGCTGAGGTTGGGGATGATGTGGGCCCCGGCGTGACCCCCGGGGGGGATGGGGCCTGTGCCTTCGTTTCCGGTTGTACTCCAGCTTGCGGTTGGGTTGCTGCCGGGGAAGGCTTGTCAGATGTCTGCTCTGACTCTTCCATCACGACGATGGGCGTGCCTTCTGAAACTTTATCCCCCAGCTTGACCAATACTTCCTTCACCCTTCCTGCGGAAGGTGAAGGTATTTCCATGGTTGCCTTGTCCGATTCGACGCTGATCAATGACTGCTCTTTCTCGATCATGTCGCCCGGCTTCACCAGCAACTCGGTCACATCGACGTCCTTGAAATCGCCGATGTTGGGTACTTTGATTTGCTGCGCCATGGGGTCCTACAGCAGTGAACGGCGGATATCGGACAGCACCGAGGCGAGGGTCGACGTAAACCGCGCCGCGGCGGCCCCGTCGATCACCCGATGATCATAAGCAAGCGAGAACGGCAGCATCAGCCGCGGCACGAACTGGTTGGCGTCGGCCTTCCACACCGGCCGCATGGACGACTTGGACACGCCGAGAATGGCCACTTCCGGCGCGTTGATGATGGGCGTGAAGCCCGTGCCGCCGATGCCGCCCAGGCTCGAAATCGAGAACGTGCCGCCCTGCATGTCGCCGGGCTTGAGCTTCTTGGCGCGCGCCAGGGCCGACAGCTCGGCCAGCTCGCGCGCCAGCTCGAACACGCCCTTGCGGTCGGCGTCGTGCAGCACCGGCACCACCAGCCCCTCGGGCGTGTCCACGGCCACGCCGATGTGGTAGTGCTTCTTCACGACGAGGTTCTCGCCCGTGGGGTCGAGCGACGCGTTGAAATGCGGATGCTCGCGCAGCACAGTCACGCAGGCTTTCACCAAGAAGGACAACAGCGTGAGCTTGAAGCCCTGCTTCTCCGACTCGGGCGCGCTGGACTTGCGGAAGGCCTCCAGCTCGGTGATGTCGGCCTCGTCGAACTGGGTGACGTGCGGGATGGAAATCCAGTTGCGGTGCAGGTTGGCGGCCGATAGTTTCTTGATGCGGCTGCGCGGCTCGATTTCCACCGGCCCGAACTTGGCGAAATCGACGTGGGGCCAGGGGGGCAAGCCGAAGGGCATGCCGGTCGCCGCGGGTGCGGCAGCGCTCGCCGCTGGCGCCCCCTGCAGTGCGCCCTTGACGAAGGCCTGCACATCGCCGCGCTGGATGCGGCCTTTCGGTCCCGTCCCTTTGACACGCGCCAGATCGACGCCCAACTCGCGCGCGAACATCCGCACCGACGGGCTGGCGTGCGGCTTGAACAAGGGATTGTCGGTCTTGGGTTCAAACGGCACCGGATCAGGTTGAATAGCCTGAACAGGCACTTGAGCGGGCGCGGGGTTGGCCGGGGGCGGGGGCTCAGAAGACCGAGACGGCTTTTGCTCTGCACGCTCGGGAGCCGCTTGTTCGGAGGCCGGTGCGGGTGTTGACTTGCCTACGGCGGCGGAGCCGCCGGCTTCGTCAGACTCGAGCGTCAAGATGACGCTGCCCTCTGAAACTTTGTCGCCTACTTTAACTTTCAGCTCACGTACAGTCCCCCCCGCTGGCGCGGGAATTTCCATGGTGGCTTTCTCGGATTCCACCGACAGCAGCGACTGCTCGGGCTGGACGCGGTCGCCCGGCTTGACCAGCAGCTCGATCACATCGACGTCCTTGAAATCGCCGATGTTGGGCACGCGGACTTCAGTGGTGGCCATGACTTGTTGTTCTTGTAATTATTGGAGCGTCTAGACGGTCACAGGATCGGGCTTGTTCGCATCGAGGTTGTACTTCTTCAGGGCATCGGCCACCACCGACGGTTTCACCGCTCCCTCATCCGCCAGGGTCTTCAGCGCCGCCACCGTCACCCAGTAGCGATCCACCTCGAAGAAGTGGCGCAGTTGCTGGCGGGTATCCGAACGGCCATAGCCGTCGGTGCCGAGCACCCGATACGGTTTGCCCTTGGGCATGAAGGGACGAATCTGGTCGGCGAAGGTTTTCACGTAGTCGCTGGCCGCCACCACCGGCCCCGGCCGGCCGGCGAGCTGCGCTTCCACGAAGCTCACGCGCCGCGGCTCCAAGGGATGCAGCAGACTCCAGCGCTCGGCCGCGAGGCCCTCGCGGCGCAGTTCGGTGAAGCTGGGGCAGCTCCATACGTCGGCGGCGATGTTCCAGTCCTTGGCGAGCAGCTCCCCGGCGGCAATCACCTCGCGCAGAATCGTGCCCGAGCCCATCAGCTGCACTTTGGAATCCTTGGAACTGCTGAACAGGTACATGCCCTTGAGGATGCCCGCGCGGGCGGCCGGGTTGCGCCCCTCGACCTCGGCCAGTCCCGGATGCGCGTAGTTCTCGTTCATCAGGGTGATGTAGTAGTACACGTCCTCCTGCTCGGCGCACATGCGCCGCAGCCCGTCCTGGATGATGATCGCCAGCTCGAAGGCGAAGGTCGGGTCGTAGGACACGCAATTGGGAATGAGCGACGAGATGACGTGGCTATGGCCGTCCTCGTGCTGCAGGCCCTCGCCGTTCAGCGTGGTGCGGCCGGCGGTGGCGCCGAGCAGAAAGCCGCGCGCGCGCAGGTCGCCCGCCGCCCAGGCCAGGTCGCCGACGCGCTGCATGCCGAACATGGAATAGAAAATGTAGAACGGGATCATGGGGACCCCGCTGTTCGAATACGATGTGGAGGCCGCCATCCACGACGACATGGCGCCGGCCTCGTTGATGCCCTCTTCGAGGATCTGCCCGGCGCGGTCCTCGCGGTAGTACATCACCTGGTCCTTGTCCACCGGCGTGTACTTCTGGCCCTCGGAGGAATAGATGCCGAGCTGGCGGAACATGCCTTCCATTCCGAAGGTGCGCGCCTCGTCGGGGATGATGGGCACGATGCGCTTGCCGATGCCCTTGTCGCGCAGCAGCGCCGTGAGCACGCGCACGAAGGCCATGGTGGTGGAAATCTCCCTCCCCTCGGCGGCGGCGTTCAGCACCGGTTCCAGCGCCTCCAGCCCCGGCACGGCCAGCGATTCATCGCTGCGCCGGCGGCGCTGCGGCAGGTAGCCGCCAAGGGCCTTGCGCCGCTCCTGCAGGTACACCATCACCGGATCATCGTCCTTGGGGCGGTAGAAGGGCAGGCTCTCGAGCTGGTCGTCCGGCACCGGGATGCGGAAGCGGTCGCGGAAGTCGCGAATGGTCTGCAAGTCCAGCTTCTTCAGCTGGTGGGTGGGGTTCTTGGCTTGGCCCTGCTTGCCCAGGCCGTAGCCCTTGATGGTCTTGGCCAGGATCACCGTGGGCTGGCCGGTGTGCTTGACCGCCGCAGCGTAGGCCGCGTAGATCTTGTGCGGGTCATGGCCGCCGCGGTTGAGGCGCCAGATGTCGTCGTCGGTCATGCGCGACACCATTTCCAGCAGCTTGGGGTCCTTGCCGAAAAAATACTTGCGCACGAAGGCGCCGTCGTTGGCCTTGAAGTTCTGGTACTCGCCGTCCACCGAATCTTCCATCACCTTCTGCAGCCGGCCCTCGGTGTCGCGCGCCAGCAGCGGGTCCCAGTACGAGCCCCAGATGAGCTTGATGACGTTCCAACCCGCGCCGCGGAAATCGCCCTCCAGCTCCTGGATGATCTTGCCGTTGCCGCGCACCGGGCCGTCCAGGCGCTGCAGGTTGCAGTTGACGATGAAAATCAGGTTGTCCAGCTTCTCGCGCGCCGCCATGCCGATGGCGCCCATGGACTCGGGCTCGTCCATTTCGCCGTCGCCGCAGAAACACCACACCTTGCGCCTGGACGTGTCGGCCAGGCCGCGCGCGTGCAGGTACTTGAGGAAGCGCGCCTGGTAAATGGCCTGGATCGGTCCCAGTCCCATCGAGACGGTGGGGAACTGCCAGAAGTCCGGCATGAGCCAGGGATGCGGATAGGACGAAATGCCCTTGTGCTCCACCTCGCGGCGGAAGTTCAGCAACTGCTCTTCGGACAGCCGGCCCTCCAGGAAGGCGCGCGCGTAAATGCCCGGGGCCGAGTGGCCCTGGAAATACACCAGGTCGCCGCCGTGCTCGGCGCTGGGCGCGTGCCAGAAATGATTGAAGCCGATGCCGAACAACGTGCCCACCGAGGCGAAACTGGCGATGTGACCGCCCAGTTCGCCGTCGCCCTTGTTGGCCTTGGCCACCATGACCAGGGCGTTCCAGCGGCAAAACGCGCGGATACGCTCTTCCAGGGCGTGGTCGCCGGGCGAGCGTTCCTCCATGTTGGGAGGAATGGTGTTGATGTACGCCGTCTGGGCGTTGTAGGGCAGGTAGGCGCCGGAGCGGCGCGCCTTCTCGATCAGCCGCTCCAGCAGGAAGTGGGCGCGCTCGGGGCCTTCGCGCTGCAGGACGGCATCCAGGGCGTCCAGCCATTCCTGGGTTTCCAGGGCGTCGGGGTCGTTTGCGGACTGAGTGGGCAGAGCAGACATGACCTTGCTCCAGCTAGTGATTACCCAAAGGCTCGTGATGCACCCAAAATCATACTATCCGGTCCCAAGGAGGCGATTTTCTGCCCCCGTGGCACTGCTTTGAGGGATTCGAGCAGAGTTCGTATACTAAAATTATATTGCACTATGCGCAATATGCCTCCCCGCGAAAGCCATCGGAACAAGCGGGTAGCGCCCTTGTCGATTACCTTTGCTGCCTCCATATACTGGTCAGTCTCGGTCCTGCCAGGCCGCCTCAGGAAAGTTCATGAATCCCAATCCCCTGCTTGATTTCTCGGGGCTGCCGCGCTATTCCGCGGTGCGGCCCGAACACATCGGCCCCGCCGTCGAACAATTGCTGGCCGAGGGCCGCGCGCTGGTGGCGCGCCTGTCGGCGCGCGACGTGCCCGCCACCTGGGAAAGTTTTGTGGCGCCGCTGGACGACCAGGGCGAGCGCCTGTCCCGGGCCTGGGGCATGGTGGGCCACCTGCACGGCGTGCTGGATTCCCCGGAACTGCGCGAGGCCTACAACGCCGCGCAACCCAAGGTGGTGGAGTACTTTACCGAGCTGGGCCAGAACCAGGCGCTGTTCGACAAGTACAAGGCGCTGCGCGTCTCCGCCGGATTTGATGGCCTGTCGGCGGCGCAGAAGAAAATCATCGACAACGAGTTGCGCGATTTCAGGCTGTCGGGCGCCGAACTGGCCGAGGGGCCCAAGCAGCGCTACGCGGCCATCATGCAGCAGCTCGCGGCGCTGTCCACGCGCTATTCCGAAAACCTGCTCGACGCCACCAACGCCTTCAAGCTCAACATCACCGACAAACCCGAGCTGGACGGCCTGCCCGAGGATGTGAAGGAAGCGGCGCGCGAGGCCGCCCGCGAAGACGGGCAGCAAGGCTGGACGCTGACCCTGCGCGCGCCCTGCTATTTTCCCGTGATGCAATACGCCCGCGCTCGCGCCTTGCGCGAGAAGATGTACTACGCGCACGAGACCCGCGCCAGCGAGTTCGGTCCGGCCAACCTGGACAACACGCCGCTCATGGCCGACATCCTCAAGCTGCGGCGCGAGGCCGCTCAGCTCCTGGGCTACGCCAGCCACGCCGAGGTGTCGCTGGCGAGCAAAATGGCCGACACGCCGCGGCAGGTCATCGATTTCCTCGAAGAGCTCGCCGCCAAGGCCAAGCCGCATGCCGAGCGCGACTTCGCCGAGCTCAAGCGCTTTGCCGCGGAAAAACTCGGGCTCGCCGATCCCCAGTCCTGGGACCTGGCCTACGCCTCGGAGCAACTGCGCATGCAGCGCTACTCGTTCTCGGACCAGGAGGTGAAGCAGTACTTCCCCGAGGAGAAAGTGCTGGCCGGCATGTTCCGCGTGGTGGAGAGGATTTTCGGCGTGCGCATCCTGCCCGCCGGCGCCGACACCTGGGAGCCGAGCGTGCGCTTTTTCCGCATCGAGGACGCGGCCGGCCAGGCCGTGGGCTCGTTCTACCTCGACCCGTACGCGCGCGCCTCCAAGCGCGGCGGCGCCTGGATGGACGAGGCCATGACGCGAAAACGCAAGGCCGGCGGCGTGCAGGCGCCCGTGGCGCACCTGGTGTGCAACTTCCCCGCGCCGATGGGCGGGCGTCCCGCGCTGCTCACCCACGACGAGGTGATCACCCTGTTCCACGAGTTCGGCCACGGGCTGCACCACCTGCTGTCCAAGGTGGATTTCCAGGGCGTGTCGGGCATCAACGGCGTGGAATGGGACGCGGTGGAACTGCCCAGCCAGTTCATGGAGAACTTCTGCTGGGAATGGGAAGTGGTCCAGGGCATGACGGCGCACGTGGACACGGGCGCCCCGCTGCCGCGCACGCTGTTCGACAAGATGATCGCGGCCAAGAATTTCCAGTCCGGCATGCAGATGGTGCGGCAGATCGAGTTCTCGCTGTTCGACATGCACCTGCACCATGACTTCGATCCGGCGGGTCATGCCACCCCGCAGCAGTTGCTGGAGCAGGTGCGCGCCAAGGTGGCGGTGGTGTTTCCGCCCGCCTTCAACCGCTTCGCCAACGGCTTCTCGCACATTTTCGGCGGGGGCTACAGCGCCGGCTACTACAGCTACAAGTGGGCCGAAGTGCTATCGGCCGACGCCTTCAGCGCCTTCGAGGAAGCGGCCAAGGCCGAGGGCGCCGTCAGCATTCTCGACCCGGCCGTGGGCGCGCGCTTCCGTGACGAAATCCTCGCCGTGGGCGGCAGCCGCCCAGCCATGGACAGCTTCAAGGCCTTCCGCGGACGGCCGCCGTCCATGGATGCGCTGCTGAGGCACAGTGGTATGATTTCCGAGTCGATTCCCGCCTAGGAAATCAATGCGCTGCTCGCAAAAGGGTAGTCCATCGGGTAGTCAATCCGCCGCCCTAGCCGCGTGGTTCGCGGCTGCAAGCGTAATCGGGGCATGCGTGGTGGCGCAGTCCGCGCAAGCTCAACAGATGTACCGCTGGGTGGACAAGAACGGCAAGGTCACCTACTCCCAGGACCCGCCGCCCGCGGGGGCCGCCAAGAGCGTCGAGCAAAAGCGCCTGACCAGCAGCGTGGTCAGCACCAGCGAACTGCCCTACGAGGCGCAGCAGGCGGCGAAGAACTTCCCCGTCACGGTGTACACCACGCCCGACTGCGGCGATCCGTGCAAGAGCGGCCTGGCGTTGCTGGGCAAACGCGGCGTGCCCTACAAGGAGGTCAGCGTGGGCGACGCCGACTCCCTGGCCGAGTTGAAGCGCGTCTCCGGCGGCGGACAGGTGCCGGCCCTCGTCGTGGGGCGCAATGCGACCTCGGGCTTCCTCGACGCCGGCTGGAACAGCGCCCTGGACGGTGCCGGCTATCCGCAGAGCCTGCCCGCCGGCGCGAAGCCCAAGGTCACCAAGGTGCTGCCCAAGGAGCCGCCGCCCGACACGGTTGCGGCGCCCGCACCCGCGCCCTCCCCGGGAACTCCTGCTGCTGCGAAGTAGGCCTTCTGCCTGTTGCAAAGCGGCGAGCACTGACGAGGTCGCGGCCCTGAAACGCGCCCTCCGGAATAAAAAAACGCTAACAATGAAACTCGCCACCTGGAACGTCAATTCGCTGAAAGTCCGCCTGCCGCATGTGCTGCAGTGGCTGCAGACCCACCAGCCCGACGTACTGTGCCTGCAGGAAACCAAGACCGAGGACGAGAAGTTTCCGGTCATGGAGATCGAGGCGGCCGGATACAAGGCGGTGTACTCGGGGCAGAAGACCTATAACGGCGTGGCCATCCTGTCGCGCCTGCCCATGGAGAACGTGCAGCGCGGCATTCCCGGCTATGCCGACGAGCAGAAGCGCGTGCTCGCGGCCACCATAGGCGGCGCGCGCGTGGTCAGCGCTTACGTGCCCAACGGGCAAAGCATTGATTCGGAGAAGTACGTTTACAAGCTCGGCTGGCTGGAGGCGCTTTCCGCCTGGCTGAAGGCCGAACTCGGCGCGCATCCGCGGCTGGTCATCGCCGGCGACTACAACATCGCGCCGGCCGATGCGGACGTGCACGACCCGGCGCTGTGGGCGGGCCAGGTGCAATGCAGCGAGCCCGAACGAACGGCGTTCTTCGGCTTGATCGAGCTGGGTCTCAAGGATGCCTTCCGCATGTTCCCCCAGGAGGAGCGCGCCTATACCTGGTGGGACTACCGCATGAACGCGTTCCGGCGCAAGATGGGGCTGCGCATCGACCACATACTCTTATCCGACGCATTAGCCTCAAGCTGCGGACGCTGCATCATCGATATAGAGCCGCGCAGGCTGGAACGTCCGTCGGACCATGCGCCGGTGCTGGTTGAGATAGCCGAATCAGATAGCCCAGCACCCGCTGTAGTTGCCCCCGCTTAAGGCCCAACCCCTCTCCCAAGGAGAGGGGCTTGCACCGCGGGCTTTTCTCCCTTCTCCCCCAGGGAGAAGGGCCGGGGATGAGGGCAACGTGAAAGGTTTAAAGCAGGCCTTCGACTTAGTCGATTATTTCGTAAGCCGGCAAGGTGAGGAAGTCCACGTAGTCCCCCGTGGTGATCTTGTCGAACAGCGCTGCGCCCGCTTCGTACTTGCCGGCCTTGTACGCTTCATCACCCAGATAAGTCCGCACCTTCGGCAACTCTTCGGCCAGCATTTGCCTGAACAACTCCACGGTCACTTTCCGTCCGTCTTCCAATGTTCCTTTGTCGCTGCGTATCCATTGCCAGATCTGCGAGCGTGAAATCTCGGCCGTCGCGGCGTCTTCCATCAGGTTGAACACAGGGACGCAGCCGTTGCCCGCCAGCCACGCGCCCAGGTACTGGATCCCCACCGAAATGTTGTTGCGCAGGCCGGCCTCGGTGATCGGGCCGGTGGGACGGAAGTCGAGCAGGTCGCGGGCGGTGAAGTTCACGTCCGGGCGCTGCTTGTCGTACTGGTTGGGCGTGGGCATGTGCTTGTCGAAGATTTCCTT
Organism: Burkholderiales bacterium; assembly: GCA_035571675.1. Lineage (GTDB taxonomy): Bacteria > Pseudomonadota > Gammaproteobacteria > Burkholderiales > SG8-39 > CAIYPG01. The sequence goes on from DATNCF010000614.1 coordinate 13,899, forward strand.
GGCAATGGGCACGAGGCCGGGGTGGGCCACCCAGGTGCCGTCGCAGCCGTCGGTCACTTCGCGCAGCTTGTCGGCGCGCACCTTCTCCAGCGCCGCCTCGTTGGCCTTGGGATCGTTCTTGATGGGAATCTGCGCCGCCATGCCGCCCATGGCGGGCGCGCCGCGGCGGTGGCAGGTTTTCACCAGCGTGAGCGCGTAGGCGCGCAGGAACGGCGAGGTCATGGTCACCGCGCCGCGGTCGGCGAGGATGAAGTCCTTGTTGGAGCGGAATTTCTTGATGCAGGAAAAGATGTAGTCCCAGCGCCCGATATTGAGGCCGGCCGAGTGGTCCTTCAGCTCCCACAGGATTTCGTTCATCTCGAAGGCGGCGAGGATGGTCTCGATCAGCACCGTGCCCTTGATGGAACCGTGCGGCACGCCGAGTTCCTTTTCCGCCAGGGTGAAGATGTCGTTCCACAGCCGCGCCTCGAGATGGGATTCCATCTTGGGCAGGTAGAAATAGGGCCCCGAGCCGCGCGCCAGCAGTTCCTTGGCGTTGTGGAAGAAGAACAGCGAGAAGTCGAACATGCTGCCTGATACCGGCCTGCCATTAAGGGTGACGTGTTTCTCGTTCAGGTGCCAGCCGCGTGGACGCGGCAGCAGCACGGCCACCTTGTCGTTGAGCTTGTACTGCTTGCCGTTCTGCTCGAAGGAAATGGTCTTCCTCACCGCATCGCGCAGGTTGAGCTGGCCATCGATCATGTTGGACCACACGGGACAGTTGGCGTCCTCGAAGTCGGCCATGAAGGTGGAGGCGCCGGAGTTGAGCGCGTTGATCACCATCTTGCGGTCGGTGGGGCCGGTGATTTCCACGCGCCGGTCGAACAAATCTTTGGGCTGGGGGGATATCTTCCATTCGCCGTCGCGGATCGAAGCGGTCTCGGGCAGGAAGTCGGGCAGCTTGCCGGCGTCGAATTCTTTCTGGCGGGCTTGGCGCTTGGCGAGCAGTTCCTGGCGGCGAGGTTCGAACGTCGTCGCGATCTTTGTAAAGAAGGCCACCGCCTCCGGGGTGAGGATTTCGCGGTACTGCGGGGTCATCGCGCCGTTGATTTCAACGCCGCCGGGAAATTTTTCGCTCATGAGAAAATCGCCTTGGAAATGAGTGCCAAACGTGGAGGGACGCGCACTGTAGCAATCCTGAATGGTCGTTTCAAGGACCATTCCGGATAGCGGGACAGGAGTAGAAAATACTTTACGCTTATTCCGGATAGCGGGACATGGAGCTGAAGGACTGCTGCTATTCCGGATGACGGGATTTTGCGGCGGCGCTCCGTGGGGTCATGCGGAAGGCATGACCAGGTTCATTGGGTCAAATTTGATTCCACGAGTTTTGACAGTATTGCGCCCGGCACGACCTCAAACCCGCGGCGATGTTGCACCTACCGCCGCGGGAGCGGCGGGCCTCGCTACCAGAAACGGACTATCACGCTCCGTCTTGGCTTGAGTCTTTCTCCAAGCCCAACTCTTGTATCTTGCGCGTGATGGTGTTGCGGCCAATGCCCAACAGTGTCGCCGCTTCAATGCGCCGGCCGCCCGTCTTGGCTAAAGCCTTGGTAATTAGGGTCTTCTCAAAGTCGCGGCTTAAAGCATCCATGATTGATGAGTCGCCGCGCGCAAATATCCTGTCAACTTCACGGGACAAGGCGGATAGCCAATTCGAGTCCGGCGATGCGGCTGCAGATTCCCTCAATTCAGCCGGCAGATCACCCACTTCTACAACTTGCATCGGCGCCATCACTGTCAACCAATGACAGATGTTTTCCAGCTGCCGCACGTTGCCGGGGAAGTCCTGGCTGGCGAGGTAGGCCATGGCGGCGTCCG
>DATNCF010000615.1:0-3614 GCA_035571675.1 Burkholderiales bacterium
CCCGGGCAGGAAGCCCTGGCCGGCTCACGCTTTGTGATGCAAAGGCACGGCGCGCGGCGACTGCACTACGACCTCAGGCTGGAACTGGACGGCGTGCTGCTGTCCTGGGCCGTGCCCAATGGTCCCAGCTATGTCACGACGGAGAAGCGCCTAGCGGTGCGCACCGAGGACCATCCGCTCAAGTACCTGGAGTTCGAGGGCACCATCCCCAAGGGCGAATACGGCGGCGGCACCATGATCGTGTGGGACCGCGGCACCTGGAAGCCGGTGCATAACGTACAGAAGTCGCTGGCCAAGGGCCACCTGGAATTCGAACTCGATGGCGAGCGGCTAAAGGGCCGCTGGCACCTGGTGCGCCTGAGGCGCCCGCGCGAGAAGGGCGAGCCGTGGCTGATGATCAAGGCCGACGACGCCTACGCGCGCCAGCCTGCCGATCGCGACGTGCTGGAGGAGCACACCACCTCAGTGCTGTCCGGCCGTAGCAATGACGAGCTGGGCGCGGCCGACCTGCGCGGCGATCATCGCGCGCGCCAGGCCGTGGCGGCGGCGCGCGGAAAAAAACTGCCCGATGGCGCCGTCAAGGGCGCACGCAAGGGCTTCCTGTCGGTGTTCGTCGAGCCCGCCCTGGCCACGGCGGCGGAACAGCCGCCCAAGGGCACCGGCTGGTGGCATGAAGTGAAATTCGACGGCTATCGCATGCAGGCGCGCGTCGACGGGCCCGAAGTGCGCCTCCTCACCCGGACCGGACTGGACTGGACCCAGCGCTTCAAGCCCATTGCCGAGGCGGTGGCCGCGCTCGGCCTGGATTCGGCCGTGCTGGACGGCGAGGTGGTGGTGGAGGACGCGGCCGGCATTTCCAGCTTCAGCGAGCTGGTGAACGACCTCAAGGCCGGCAGGGCCGAGCGCTTCCGCTACTACGCCTTCGACCTGATGTACCTGTCCGGCCACGACCTGCGCGATGCGCCCCTGGCCGAGCGCAAGCGGCTGTTGGCCGAGGTCATGGAACGCGCGCCGAATCCGGGCCGCGTCACGCTGTCCGAGCACTTCGACATGGACGGCGCGGCGTTTTTCGAGCACGTCAGCCGCCTGGGCCTGGAAGGCATGGTGTCCAAGCGCCCCGATGGCCGCTACCGCTCCGGCCGCTCCAAAGACTGGATCAAGTGCCGCTGCATCCTCAGCCAGGAATTCGTGGTGGTGGGCTATGTGTCCTCCACCACGTCAAGGCGCATCGTCGGCTCGCTGGCGCTGGGCTACTACGAGGGCACGGACCTGCTGCTGGCGGGGCGCGTGGGCTCGGGTTTCACCGGCGACACGGCCAAGGCGCTGTACGACGCGTTGCAGCCGCTGCGCATCGCCAAGCCCGTGTTCGGGCGCAAGCCGCCGCCCGAAGCCGAAAAAGGCGTGCAGTGGGTGGAACCGCGCCTGGTGGTCCAGGCCGATTTCCATGCCTGGCCGGCCGACGGCCTGATCCGCCACTCCACCTTCCAGGGCGTGCGCGAGGACCGCGACCCCACGCAGATCGTGCGCGAGCACGCAGGACAGGGTGCCGAACCACAGACGGTTAAAGCGGCAAAAAGTGCTGCGCCGAAAATCATCCCGGTCTTCACCCACGCCGACCGCGTGCTGTGGCCCGACGACGGCATCACCAAGCAGGGCCTGGCCGAGTACTACATCAACAACACCGGGCGCATCCTGCCCTTCGTCACCGGCCGGCCGCTCAGCCTGGTGCGCTGCCCCAACGGCATCGTCGACTGCTTCTACGCCAAGCACGCCTGGGCGGGCCTGGACGCGTCGGTGCGGCGCATCGACGCCGGCAAGGACGAGCAGTCGCTGGTCATCGACGGCCTTGAAGGGCTGTTGTCCCTGGTGCAATCCAATGTCCTTGAAATCCATCCCTGGGGCTCGAGGGAAGGCGACGTGGAACGCCCGGACATGCTGATTTTCGACCTTGACCCGGGCGACGGCGTGACCTGGAGCCGCGTGATCGAGGCGGCGCGCGAGGTGCGCGAGCGCCTGAAGGCCAAGCTCAAGCTGGAAAGCTTCGTCAAGACCAGCGGCGGCAAGGGCCTGCACGTGGTGGTGCCGCTGGTGCCCGCGGTCGAATGGGATCCTGCCAAGGCCATCTGCAAGGAACTGGCCGAGGACATGGAGGCCGACGATCCCCGGCGCTACATCGCCAACATGTCCAAGCAGAAGCGCGCCGGGCGCGTGTTCATCGACTACCTGCGCAACGGCCGGGGCGCCACCGCGGTGGCCGCCTACTCCACGCGCGCGCGGCCGGGCGCCGCGGTTTCCACGCCGCTGGCATGGGAGGAACTGTCGGAGGCCATCAAGGCCGACCACTTCCGCCTCGGCAACATCGACCGGCGCCTCGCCTACCTGAAGGACGATCCCTGGGCCGGCTACTTCGACGTGGACCAGGCCCTGCCCGGCGCGGCGAAGAAGAACGCGGCCAAGACAGTCAAGCCGCGGCGTTAAAAACTGGTCGGCCAGGACGCCAGCAGGCGCTGGCTGAATCCGCCGCGCGCGCCGCGCGCGATCTCGATGCTCTTGATCAGCGTGGCGCGGGTGTCGCTCGGCCGGATGACGTCGTGCAGGTACATCTTGCCGGCGGCGCGCCAGGGCGCGCTGACCTGGCGCATCTCATCGGTGAGCTGCTCGCGCAACGCCTCGGGATTGTCGCTGGCGGCGATGCGCCGCGCGTGGACGATGTTCACCGCCACCTCGGGCGCGACGAAGCCCATGTCGCCCGTGGGCCAGGCAAAGTTGAAATCCATGCCCATGCCGGCCGCGCCGAAGCTGAAATAGCCGCCGCCGTAGCCCTTGCGCAGCACCACGCACACGCGCGGAACCGTGGCCATGCTCAACGCCGCCCACTGCGTGATGATGCGGCCCGACACGCCCGCCTCCTCGGCCTTGCGCCCCACGAAAAATCCCGGCGTGTCGGACAGCATGACCAGCGGGATGTGGAACGAATCGCACAGAATGATGAAACTGGTCATCTTGTCGCAGCCATCGGCGCCGATGGCCCCGGCATTGTGCATGGGGTTGCTGGCGATGACGCCCACGGTCTGGCCGTCCAGGCGCGCCAGCGCCGTAATGACGCTGCGGTCGAACAGCGGCTTCAGCTCGAACACCGAGTCGCGGTCGAACAGCACGTCCAAAACCTTGTGCATGTCGTAGCCGCGCCGCGCCGCCACCGGCACGATGTGCTCCAGGCGCTCCTGGCGCGCTTCAGCCTCGGGATCGCCGTCCACGCGCGGCGGCAATTCGTCGTGGTTGGAAGGCATGTAGGACAGGTAGCGGCGCACGGCCCACAGGCATTGCGCCTCGTCGTCCATGGCGCAGTCCACCAGCCCCGTGGTGCGCGCGTGGAGTTCCCAGCCGCCCAGCTGTTCCTCGCTCGACTGCTCGCTGGTGGCCACTTCCAGCGCGCGCGGCCCGGCCACGGCCATGCAGGCGCCTTTCAACTGCACCACGAAATCGGAAAAACCCGAGTCCCAGGCGACTTCGCCGAAACCGTCGCCCAGAATGGCGGTGAGCATCGGGATCTTGCGGTAGCGCAAGGCGAACTCGCCCGGCGAAGAGGGAAAGGACACCACGCCGTCGGAGCC
>DATNCF010000616.1:0-6759 GCA_035571675.1 Burkholderiales bacterium
AAGCGCCGGAAGAAGGGGTCGCGCAGCATGGGGTTGTTTTCCGCCGGGTCGCGCGACAGCACGGAGATATTGACAACAGCAGGGGTTACTTGTTCGAGGATGGGCGCCAAGGTCGGCAGCCCACGCGAGTCTACGGGGACGCCGGGCGGAGGCGAAGCCGCAAATGCCGGCGAGCACAGGGCCGGCAGGACTAACAGCAGGTAGTGGAGGCGCATACGGACCCGGAGGGCGATGGAGGGCCGTAGTTTACGACAAGGAACGGGGAGCTTTTTAAGCTGGGATGGCTTCCCTCATCCCCCGCCCTTCTCCCTGGGAGAAGGGAGCTAAGGAGTGCCGGGTTTTAGCCCCTCTCCCCGGGGGAGAGGGATTGGGGAGTGGGCGAAATCCACAGCTTCAAATAACGCTGATGTGCGCTGCAACCACCCGCCAGCCCTCCGGAAACCGCACCCAGGTCTGGCTTTGCCGCCCAGTGCGCTTGTCCCCTTCGCGGTGGAACTCGGTCTGGGCGGTGGCGAAATCCGTCCCATAGGTGGTGATGACGGTATTGGCCAAAGTCCTCCCCAATCCCGTTGGTGAACGTCCTGCCCGAAATGCCCGGATGGCCTCGATACCTATCAAATTCTCCCCGCCCCCGCCATAACGCACCGTATGCTCCGAAGGCCAGAACAGTTCGTCCAGCACGGCAATGTCATTCGTCACCAGCGCCCGCTCGTACCGCGCGAATACATCTTTTACCTCGGCTACCACTTCGGGTCGGTTGATGTCCATGGTTACAGTTTAGCGGGTGGTGCCGATATCACGCCTGCTGATTCCAGCGCGGCGGCAACACGCAATACCAGATCCTCCCGCCACGGCGCGGCAATGATCTGAACGCCGATTGGCAAGCCCTCGGCACTTACCCCCCACACCGGCACGCAACACACCGGCAACCCAATACACGAAATCGGCTGTGTGAGCAGTCCCATGTTCGGCCGGGTGGGAATCATCTTTCCGTTGATGTCCATTTGTTCGCTGCCCAGCGGCGTGGCCGGGCGCGGCGTGGCCGGAGCGAGCAGGATGTCCACGCCTGCGAGTACCTCGGCCGCGCGCTCGGCGAACCAGCGGCGCACTTTCTGCGCCTGGAGCACCCATTGCGCCGGCAGCAGCGTTCCGGCCAGGAAGCGGTCGCGCGACAGCGGCTCGAAGTCGGCGGCGCGGCGGCGCAGGTCTGCGAGGTGCAGCGCCGCGCCCTCGGCGTTGCCGATGACGAAGGCGGCGGCGCGGGCGCGCACGACCTCGGGCAGTTCCACGCGGCGCCTGACATTCAGCGCCTCGGCCACGCGCGCCACGGCGGCGCGAGCCTCGGGTCCGGCGTTGTCCTCGAAATAACCCGACAGCACCGCCATCCTGAGACCCATGGCGCCACGCGCGAGCTGGTTGGTGGTGGGCTCCACCGGCCGCGCGGCGCAGGCAGGATCAGGCGCGTCGTGCCCCTGCATGAGATCGTACGCCAGCGACAGGTCGCGCACGTTGCGCGCCAGCGGCCCCAGCACATCCAGGCTGTGCACGAAGGGATACGACCCCGTGCGCGGCAGGCGTCCGTAAGTGGGCTTGAGGCCGAACACCCCGCACAGCGACGCCGGCACGCGAATGGAGCCGTTGGTGTCGGAGCCCAGGGTGAGCGGCACCTGCCCCGCCGCCAGCGCCGCGCCCGAGCCGCCCGATGAGCCGCCGGCCGTGCGCGACAGGTCGTGGGGATTGTGCGTGGGTCCGTCGTGGCTGTTCTCGGTGGTGAAGCCGTAGGCGTACTCGTCCATGTTGAGCGCACCCACCAGCACCGCGCCGGCCGCCTCCAGGCGTTCCACCAGCACGGCGTCGTGCGCCTTGGGCGGGCTGCCGTGCTCGATTTTCGAGCCGGCGCGCGTGGCCAGGCCACCAATATCGAACAGGTTCTTGACCGCGAAGGGCACGCCCACCAGGGGCAGGCGCGCGGCCGCGGCGGGCTCGCGCGCCAGGCGGGCATCGATGTCGGCGGCATGGGCGCGGGCGCGCTCGGCCAGCACGTCGGTGAAGGCGTTGACGCGCGGGTCGGTTGCGGCGATGCGCGCCAGGCTTTGTTCCACCAGTTGAGTCGCGCTGGCCTCGCGCTTGCGCACGGCCTCGGCCATGGCGATGGCGCTGGCCTGGGAAAAATCTCCGCTCATTCCACCTCGGTCATGGGCGAAACCGGCGTGAACACCGGCGCGGGCTCATCGTGATCGCCCAGCGGCAGCCCGTTCACCAGCTCGGCCATGGAGGCGGCCAGCGCGAAATAGCGCAGCACGCCCGGGCGGTGCTCCGGTGCGATGACAAGGCCCAGGGCGCGCGCGTTGGCGTCCACGCAGGCTTCGATTTCTTCAGGCGTCATCATCAGCGCCGCACTTCGCGCTGGAAGATCTCCAGGCTCAAACGCTTGGTGCTGATGAAGCTCGGCTCGGACAGCGTGGTCACGGTGCGCGGCCGCGGGTCGCGGTAGTGCAGGATTTCGGCGATGCGCGTGGGGCGGCGCGTGAGCAGCAGCACCTGGTCGGCGAGGTACACCGCCTCCTCCAGATCGTGCGACACCAGCAGCATGGTGGTGCCGGTCTGCATGAACACCTCCTGCAGCTTCTCGCGGATGAAGAGGGTCATTTCGAAGTCCAGCGCCGAGAACGGTTCGTCCAGGAACACCACTTCGGGCCCCGGCGCCAGGGCGCGCATGATGGAGGCGGTCTGCTGCTGGCCGCCCGAAAGCTCATAGGGGTAGCGCTTGAGGTCGAACTTCACGTCGAAGTACGCCACCAGCTCCTGCATGCGGCGGTCCACCTGCGCCTTGCTGCGCCCCTCCAGCACCAGCGGGTAGGCGATATTGTCGATGGTGCGCATCCAGGGGAACAGCGCCTCGCGGTAGTTCTGGAACACGTAGCCGATTTTGGTGTCGGCCAGCGACTTGCCGTCGAACAGGATCTGCCCCGAATCGATGGGAATGAGGCCGGCGATCATGTTGATGAGCGTGGACTTGCCGCAGCCGTTGGGGCCGAACACCGACACGATCTTGCTCTTGGGGATGTCGAGGTCGAAGTCCTCGTACAGCGGCCAGCCGGCGAAATACTTGGTCAGGCCGCGGATGGTGATGTGGGTGCCCGCGGGCCCCGGCACGAAGGGCCGCTCGGGCACGTCGGCCACCACCGGCGCGTTGGCATAGCGCATGTCGTTCATCGTGTTCTCCTTGGGTTGCAGCCGGTTCTCATCGCCCGCTCCAGTGCACGATGCGCTTTTCCAGCACCAGGAACAGCACGTTGAGGGCATAGCCCAGCGCCCCCGCGGCCAGGATGGAGGCGTACATGCTCTTCACGTTCAGGACCTGCTGCGAGTCGATGATGCGGTGGCCCAGGCCGTTGTCCGAGCCGATGAACATTTCCGCCACGATCACGATGACCAGCGCCATGGACACGGCCGAGCGCAGGCCCACGAAGGTGGGCTGCAGGCTTTCCCAGATCAGCACGTCCTTGAATATCTGCCAGCGCGAGGCGCCCATGACGCGCGCCGCCATGACGCGCTGCTTGCGCGCGTTGATCACCCCGTAGGCGCTGTTGAACAACACGATGAGCAGCGCGCCGAAGGCCGCGATGGCCACCTTGTTGATGTTGGACACGCCGAAAATCAGCAGGAACAGCGGGATCAGCGCCGAGGACGGCGTGGAGCGGAAGAAATCGATGAGGAACTCCACGCTGCGATAGGCGCGCTCGTTGCTTCCCAGCACCACCCCCAGCGGCACCCCGACCACCGCGGCGATCAGGAAGGCCTCGATGGTGCGCATGAGCGTGACGCCGAAATCCATCATCAGCGCGCCGCCCGCCAGGCCGGTTCCCAACGCGCCCAGCGTGGCCCAGGGCGTGGGCAGCAGGATGACCTTGATCCAGCCGGCGCGCACCACGAGGTCCCAGATGATGAACAGGGCCAGCGGGCCGATCACGGGCAGCAGCCGGCCCCAAACCGGCTTTTTGGACGGGCCGGCGCTGGCCCCGGGGTTCGCGGCCGGCGCGGCCGACATGGCCTGGGCGGATTGAGTCAAAATGGGTTGGACGCTCATGGCTCAGCCCTTGTACAGCAGCGGTTCGACCATGACGCGCTTCTCGAACACGCCCTTCTCGAAGAACAGGTCATAGAACTTCTGGAAGTAGGCGATGTCGCCGGCCTTGAAGTCGCTTGCGAACATGTACGAGGACATGGGCACCTCGCCGGTGAGCGGGCCCTCGATGGCGGTGTAGCCCTTGAGGAAGGGGCGCGCCTCGGCGGGCTTGTTGCGCACCAGGTCCACGCCCTTCGCGTACGCTGCGATGAACTTCTTGGCTTCGGCCGGGTGCTTGGTGAGGAACTCGGTGGAGAGGCTGGCCGCGCCGCCGTGCCAGGGCGCCAGGGGGTCGCCCAGGATGTACTTGGCCACCACGCCCACTTCCAGGGCGCGCGTGGTGCCGTTCAGGCGCCCCACGGTGCCGGTGGGTTCCAGCGTGTACACGGCGTCGACCTGTCCCGCCGCCAACGCCGCCACGTGCTGGCCGATGGGCAGTTCGGTGACCGCGATCGCTCCGGCGCCGGCGCGCTCCAGCATGACCTTGGCCAGGGTGACGTTCTGTATGCCCGGGCCTGAAGCCACGCGCTTGCCCTTGAGGTCGGCCATGGTCTTGAACGGGCTGTCCTTGGCGACCAGGAATTCGTCCAGCACGAATTTGGCGTTGGTGGGGTTGGTGCAGAAAATCTTGAACAGGCCCGGTTGGGCGATTTCGCCGATGGCCAGCACCGCCGCTGCGGTGCCGTTGGAGCTGCCCTCGGCGCGGCCGGACAGGATGGCTTCCATGACCTGCTGGGCGCTGGCGAACTTCAGCGGTTCGACGTCCAGCCCCGCTTCCTTGAAGTAGCCCTTCTCCACGGCGGCGAAGAACGGCAGGCCCGCCGCCACCGGCCAGAAGCCGATGCGGATCTTGGGGCCGCTTTGCGCGCGCACGATGGCGGGCGCGCCGCCGAGCAGCGTGCCGGTCAACGTGCCCGCGGCCAGCCCCGCGGCGCTGCCGAACAACCGCCGGCGCGAGGGATTGGCCGGCGCGCCGGCATCCGTGTCATCCGATTGAAGCTCCTTACCCTGTCTGCTGTTTTCCATGTCCACTCCCGTCAAGGTTGCAAAGACCGCATGTAAGCCCGCCAGCCGCCGTGCTCGCTGATGTCGCGCGCGCCGGCCAGGGCGTGCCCCTCGCAGATGAAACCGTGCACCCAGCGCCCGCCCGCCAACTCCAGGCTGCCCAGCCCCAGCGGCGGGGGAACGAGCGCCAGGAACGAACCCACGTGCTCCAGCGGCACCTCCCACACCTCCACCTCGATGGCGCGGCCCTCGCCCTCGGCGCAGCGCATGAGGCCGGGCTTGGGCGGCGTGGTGTTGGGCAGCGCGAACAGCCGGTAACGGCTCGAGGTGGTCGTGGTGAGGGCGAGCTGCGCGCCGCGCTCGCGCAACTGGCCGTTGAGCGGCATGCCCGACAGGTGCGCCCCTACCACAGCCAGGGGCAGCGAGGGCCGAGCGGCCGGACTGCGCAGCGGCTGGGCAAGCGCGGGCTGCAAGGCGGCGTCGGACAGGCGCGCACCGGTGATGCCCAGAGGCATATCGGCTTTTTCCTGCCACGTCCGGCCCAGCGCCGCCAGCGCAGCGTCGCAGCGCGCCGGGGCGATGAAGGTGACGCCGAACGGCAGGCTCGACGCCCCGGATGCCGATCCCGAGGGCAATGCCAGCGCGCACCAGCCCAGCAGGTTGACGAAGTTGGTGTACAGGCCCAGCGTGGCGTTGATGAGCAGCGGCTCCGCGGCCACGTCGCTGAAGCGCGGATGGCCGGGCGCCGTGGGCACCAGCAGCACGTCGGCCTGCGACCACAGCGCCTGCGCCTCGCGCCGCAGCGCCTGCAGCGTGTACTGGCCCTTGAAGGCGTCGGCGGCGCTGTAGCGCGAGGCGCTGCCGATAATGGCGCGCACGCTGGGGTCCAGCGCGTCGGGGTTCGAAGCGAGCAGGCCTTCGATCACGCAGTAGCGCTCGGCCACCCAGGGACCGGTGTACAGCAGCTCGGCGATAAGGTGCAGGGGCGTGAAATCCAGCGGCACCAGTCGGTGCCCCAGTTGACACGCGCGCTCCTGCGCCTGCGCCCAGGCCGGAGCGAAGTCGGTCACACCGTCGAAGCTGGTGAAGCGTGGGGCCGCGGGTACGCCGATGCGCAAGCTAGCTTCGCTCGACAACACCGCCGGGCCCGGGGCAAAGACGCTGTAGGCATCGTCTTCATCCGGGCCTTCCATCAGCGCCAGCACGTGCGCGGCGTCGGCGGCCGAGAGCGCGAACACCGACACGCAGTCCAGGCTGCGGCAGGCCGGCACCACGCCGCTCGCGCCCACCCGGCCGGGTGTTGGCTTGAGGCCCACCACCTGGTTGTAGCCCGCCGGCACGCGGCCCGAGCCGGCGGTGTCGGTACCCAGGGCAAAGGGCACCAGCCCGGCCGCGACGGCGATGGCCGAACCGGAACTGGACCCGCCGCTGATGTGGCCGGCGCTGAACACGCTGGCCGGCTTTCCATACGGGGAGCGCGTGCCCACCAGGCCGGTGGCGAACTGGTCCAGGTTGGTCTTGCCCAGCCACACCGCGCCGGCCGCCTGCAACCGCTTCACCGCTGCCGCCGACCTCCCGGCAACACGGCTGTACGCCGGGCACGCATCAGTGGTGGCCACGCCGTC
>DATNCF010000617.1:0-6945 GCA_035571675.1 Burkholderiales bacterium
ATCGCCGCCGTGCGCGGCTACTGCCTGGCGGGCGGCACCGACCTGGCCCTGCACACCGACATGATCGTGTGCGGCAAGAGCGCCAAGTTTGGCTTCCCGGCCGTTCGCCACCAGGGTGTCCCGCCGACGAACATGTGGATAGAGAAAGTGGGTGTGGCGTGGACCAAGCGCCTGATGCTCACCGGTGACCTCATGGGCGCCGAAACAGCCGAACGGCTGGGGCTGGTGGTGGAGGTGGTGGATGACGACAAGGTGGATGAGGCGGCGCTGGCGCTGGCCGGCCGCATGGCGCTCATTGACAAGGAACTGCTCATGGCCAACAAGCTCAATGCCAACCTCGCCGCCGACGCCATGGGCCGCGGCATCGTGCAGCAGATTTCCGCCGTGATGGACGCCGTGGGCCACCGCGCCGAAGCCGTGACGCGCTTCTGGGAGCGGGTGGAGAAAATCGGCATCCGCGACGTGTGGAAGGAGCGCAACGCCCTGTTCGGCAAGGACCAGCCGCTGTGAGTGAAGCGGTACAGAGTCAATCGCCGGTGGTGCTGCGCGAGTTGCAGGACGGCGTGCTGCTGGTGAAGTACAACCGCCCCGACCGCCTCAACGCTTCCATCCCGGAAATGACCCGGCGCTACATGGAAATCCTGCTCGAGGCGGCCGACGACCCCGAGGTGCGCGTCATCGTGGTCACGGGGGAAGGTCGCGGCTATTGCGCGGGCGTGGACACCGCCTACCTCGCCACGCTCAGCGAAAGCGGCGCCAAGCGCGCCGAGAAGCTGCGCCGGCACTGGTTCACCACCGAGATTCCCAAGCCCATCATTGCCGCCATCAACGGCCCTTGCGTGGGTCTGGGCTTTGTCATGGCGCTGATGTGCGACATGCGCTTCGCCGCCGACACGGCGAAGGTGGGGCCGGGTTTTGCCGCGCTGGGGCTGCCGGCCGAGAACGGTACGGGCTGGATGCTGCCGCGCATCGTGGGTCACGCCCGGGCCTTCGAAATCCTGGCGAGCGGCAAGCTGTACTCGGGCGACGAACTGCTGCGCCTGGGGCTGGTCAACAGCGTGCTGCCCGAGGCCGAGCTCATGCCGCATGTCATGGGCCTGGCGCGGCACATGGCCAGCCAGTGCTCGCCGCGCTCGCTGGCCGCCATCAAAGCCCAGTTGCATTGCAGCTACTACACTGACCTGCGCGAAGGCGACCGGCTGTCGGACGCCCTGACCGAGGTGTACCTGCAGAAGGACGACATCAAGGAATCGGCGCGCGCCAAGAAGGAAAAGCGCCCGCCGCGCTTCGCGCCCCTGGGCGGCCGCGACGACTGGTGGCCGGCGGGCGAGAAGCTGCCGGGGCAATTCTAATGGCGCGCCTGCAGCCGCCGGCCAAGGAAGCCATGAGCGCCGAGCAGCGCGCCGTCCACGACGCCATTGCTGCCGGCCCGCGCGGTGCGGTATACGGGCCGCTGGCGGTGTGGCTGCACCGCCCCGGCCTCGCGGGCAAGGCACAGGAACTGGGCCGGTACTGCCGCTACCACTCCAGCCTGCCGCCCATCTTGTCCGAACTGGCCATCCTGGTGACGGCGCGCCACTGGATCTCGCCCTTCGAATGGCATGCGCACAAGGCCATCGCGCTCAAGGCCGGGCTCGACCCCGCCATCGTCGAAGCCATCCGCACCCGCCAACAGCCGGCTTTTGGCGATGACAAACAGGCCGTGGTGTACGCTTTCGCGCGCACCCTGCACGCCGAGCGCAAGGTGCCCGACGACCTGTATGCGCGCGCCGTCGCCGCGCTGGGCGAGGGCGGCGTGGTCGACCTCGTGGGCATTCTGGGCTACTACACCCTGATCTCCATGACCATCAACGTATTCGAAGTGGATTTACCCAAAGGTGCCGTATGCGAACTGGAATAGCGGACCAACTGGTCGAGGCGCCCATCGCGCGCCGCAAGGGTGCGGCCAAGACGCGCGCGGAGGCGGACGCCGACGTTGCGGCCGGGGAAACGGCCGCAGCCCGCGACGTGGGCGCCGGACCGAACCTGGCCGGCACGCAGACGGCGGGCCGCGCCATCCACCTGCTGCGCATCATCGCCGCGCACAACCCGGTGGGCATCACGCTCACCGACCTGTCCGCCGCTTCCAAGCTCACGCGGCCGACCACCTACCGCCTGGCCACCTGCCTGATCGCCGAGGGCATGGCCATCCGCGACCCGGCCACGCGCCGCTACGACCTCGGGCCGCGCGCCTTCCAGCTCGGCCTCACCACTTACGCGTTCTCGGAAGTGCTGCGCATCTGCAGCCCGGCGGTGAACCGCGTCGCCGCAGCGACGCAGGACCACGTGTGCCTGGTCATCCGCACCGGCTTCGACACCGTGCCCATTTGCGAAATCCCGGCCGCGGTGCCGGTGCGGCCGCTGATCCGCCGCTATGCCGAGCCGGTGCCCATCGGCGCCACGCCGGGCGGGGTGGCGCTTCTGGCGCATTTTTCGCCGGCGCAGGTGCGCCAGATCCTGAAGCACAACGAGAAAGACCCGCTGCGCAGGCACCGCACCGATCCGCAGGCCATATTGCCCGCGGTTCAGGCCGCCAAGCGCAACGGCTACGCCGTGCGGGTGAATTATCATTTCCACGGCGTGGGCGGCGTGGCCGTCACCATCCCCACGGGCAGCGGCGCGCCGTTCCTGGCGCTGTCCAACCTGTCGGTGAATGAGAGAATCGTCGGCTCGCGGCAAAAGTTTCTGATCGACCTGTTGAGCCGGGAAGCGACCCAGCTCGGCGTGGCACTGGCGGAGAACCGGCTGGCGTTTTGAGGCGATCGAGGACGGTTTCGAGGAGGCCACGTGGAGTTTCATTTCGATCCCGAAGACGAGGCCTTCCGCCAGGAAGTGCGCGCCTTCATCAAGGCGAAGCTCGACCCGGAACTGGCAGAGCGCATGGCCAAGGGTTTCTATCCCACGCGCACCGAAATGGCCTGGTGGATGGGCGTGCTGGCCGAGAAGGGCTGGGTGGCGCCGCACTGGCCGGTGGAGCACGGTGGCCCGGGCTGGTCGCCGCTGCGGCGGCTGATATTCGAGGAGGAGTGCATCCTCGCCGACGCGCCGCCGCGCAAGCTCGGCAACCTGGTCAACATCGGGCCCATTCTCTACACCTACGGCACGCCCGAGCAAAAGCGGCGCTACCTGCGCGGCACCATGACCGGGGAAATCTTCTGGTGCCAGGGCTTTTCCGAGCCCAACGCCGGGTCGGACCTGGCGTCGCTGCGCACGCGCGCCGTGCGCGACGGCGACCACTACGTGGTGACGGGCCAGAAAATCTGGACCTCGGGCGCGCACGAGTCCGACATGATGTACGCCTTGGTGCGCACAGGCTCCGAGGGGCGGCCGCAGGCCGGCATAACCTTCCTGCTGCTGGACATGAAATCGCCCGGCGTCACGGTGCGCCCCCTCATCACCATCAACGAGTCGCACATGGTGAACGAGGTGTTCCTCGACGGCGTGCGCGTGCCGGTGGAGAACCGCGTGGGCGAGGAGGGCAAGGGCTGGGGCCTGGCCGGGTCGCTCCTGGCGGGCGAGCGCGCCTTCTCGGCCGACCTGCCGCAGACCATGCGCGACATGAAGGAGCTGAAGCGCGTGGCGGCGCGGGAGCGCAAAGGCGCGCGGCCCATTATCGAAAACCCGCTGTTCCGCGCCAAGCTGGCCCGGCTGGAGGTGAATATCCACGCCCTGCACTTTGCCATGCTGCGCGTGCTGTCGGCCAACGACGAGCACGAACTGTCGGCCGTGGCCATCATCAAGCTGCGCGGCTCGGAACTGCGCCAGCAGGTCGCGGAACTGCTGGTGGAGGCGCTGGGCGACTACGGCCTGGCCTTTTATCCCGATCCCTTCATGCCCGGCTACCAGGACGAGCCGGTGCCGCCGGGGCCGGAATACGCTTCTGGCGCGGCCAACAATTTCCTGTTCCGGCGCGCCTTCACTATTGTGGGTGGTTCCAATGAAATACAGCGCGACATAATCGCCAAACGCGTGCTGAGCCTATAGAAACATGGACTTTTCACTCAACGAGGAACAAAGCCTGTTGCGCGACAGCGCGCGGCGTTTTGTCGAGCAGCGTTACAGCTTTCAGCAGCGCAAAGCCATCGTGGCGCAACCCGACGGGTTCAGCCGCGAGTGCTGGCGGGCCTATGCCGATTTCGGTTGGCTGGGGGCCGGGCTGCCCGAGGATGTGGGCGGCATGGGTGGCACGCCAGTCGAGACGGCCATACTCATGGAGGAGTTTGGACGCGGGTTGATTGTGGAGCCCTACCTGTCTTGCGTTGTATTAGCGGGTGGGCTGGTGAATATTGCGGGTAGCCCCGCGCAGCGGCATCAGTTGCTGCCGTCTTTGATTGCAGGCAAGCGCATGCTGGCTCTTGCCGAGAGTGAACCCGCGTCGCGTGGCAACGCCGATTGGATCGAGGCCCAAGCCGAATGGACTGGGAGGGGTTGGCGCTTGCGCGGACGCAAGTCGCGTGTGTTGGGCGGCCCAAGCGCAGACATGTTCATCATCGCGGTGCGAACCAGCGATGGGCCTGACGATGATCAGGGCATCTCGCTGTTTCTTGTGAAGGGTGACGCTCCCGGTCTGAAACGCGAGAACTACCGACTGGTGGATCGCACACGCGTGTCAGATTTGGTTTTGGACGGCGTAGAGGTGGGTGTCGATGACCTGCTGGGAGAGGTTGACGAGGGACTTGCGCCGCTGCAACTTGCCCTCCATCATGCCACTGTGGCTGTCTGCGCCGAGGCCGTGGGCTCCATGGAGCACGTGCTCTGGACCACGCGCGACTACCTGAAAACGCGCTCGGCCTTCGGCACGACGTTAAACACCTTCCAGGCCCTGCGCCACCGCATGGCCGACATGCTGGTGGAACTGGAGCTGGCGCGCTCCATCGTGCACCGCGGCCTGGCTTCGCTGCGCGAGGCCGACCCTGTGCTGCGCGCCCACGGCGTCTCCGCCACAAAGATCCAGGTGGGCGAGAGCGCCCGCTTCGTCGGTCAGCAGGGCATCCAGCTTCACGGCGGCATCGGCATGACCGAGGAATACCGCGTCGGCCACTACTTCAAGCGTCTGTCGGTGATCGAGACCCTGTTCGGCCGCGCCGACTTCCACGTCGAGCGCTACGGACGCAACCTGACGCGGTTCTAGTTTTTCCGCATCAGACCCGCCGCCGCGCCCCGCCCTCGTCCCGGTGCACGTCGATGCGCTCGTAGGCATAGGTCTGCGCGAACTGGGTCTGCCCGCGGCTGGCCAGCAACGCGTGCGGGTAACCCAGGCTGGGCTTGGAGAACTCATCCAGGCGCGCGAGCACGCTGGCATCCAGGTGCAGCTTGGCCGCGCCGAGGGTATCGGCCAATTGCTCGCGTGTCCGGGCACCCAGGATGGGAATGGCCTTGGGGCCGCGCATCAGCCAGGCGATGGCCAGTTGCGCCGGCGAGCAGCCGATGTCTTTCGCCACCGCGGCCACTTCCTTGGCCAGGGCGATGCGCTTGGGATTGATGCTGCGGCCGGGCATGTCCAGGCGGCGCTTCTCCCCCGCTTGCGCCTCGGCCGCGTACTTGCCCGTGAGCACTCCGGCCCCCAGCGGCGACCACGCGCACACCCCCATGTCCATGGCGCGCGACATGGGGATGAGCTCGCGCTCGGGCGTGCGCTCGGCCAGGCTGTATTCGATTTGCATGGCGGCAAAGCGCGTCCAGCCGCGCAACTCGGCCATGGTGTTGGCGCGCGCCATCCACCATGCCGGCGCGTTGGACATGCCGATATACAGGATCTTGCCGGCGCGCACCGCGTCGTCCAGCGCCCGCATCAGCTCGTCGGCGGGCGTGATCTGGTCCCAGGTGTGCACCCAGTACAGGTCGATGTAGTCGGTGTCGAGGCGCTTCAGGCTGGCGTTCAACGCCTCCGTCATGCTCTTGCGCTGGTTGCCGGCGGCGTTGGGATGGCGCTCCATCAGGTCGCCCGAACGCACCGTGGTGTTGGTGAACTTGGTGGCGATGACGAAGCGCTCGCGCTGGCCTTTCACCAACTGGCCGACGAAGCGCTCGCTGGTGCCGCCGGTGTAGCCGTTGGCGGTGTCGATGAAATTGCCGCCCAGCTCGGCGAACATGTCCAGCATCACCCGGCATTCGTCCAGCGACGCGCCCCAGCCCAGTTCCTCGCCGAAGGTCATGGCGCCGAGACACAGCTCGGAAACGCGCAGGCCCGAATGGCCCAGAATCTTGTAGCGCAGCATGGCTTCTCCTTGGCGCTTTTGAACGTGGCCCAGTATAGCCAGTCGCGCCCGGAGAGGTTTCAGCTCGTTCGCTTGCCTGGCGGCGGTCGTCGCCGGCAATGATGTTGCGCCCGGCCATGCCGTCGATGTCGGCCGCCGAATAGCCCCAGTTCACCCGGGATGGCGCGCGTGTGCTCTCCCGTCGGCCATGGTTCAAGGCGCGCGATTTCACCCTGGCTTACAGCATTCGGCTCACGCCTGTTTCCGAGGGTGGCGGCGTGTGACACAATGACCAATGGCGCGAGCCCATGGACCACGACGCGGCCGTGTGCCAGAAAGTGGCCAACAGCATAGGACTCAAGCCGCAATAAACGCGGCTAGGGATGGGTTGACGCCGCAAAGACGCGGCTAAGGGCGGCGGATCGAAGCCGCAGTAGTACGAGAGGAGTTGACGCAATGAACATGGCAGCCGTTCCCTGGCCCTCGCAGCGCTCCATTCCTCCGCTGCGGCGCGCGCTGCCGCCGGGTACGCGTGTGGTGTCGGCCGACGACCACCGCATGGAACCTGCGTTCTTCTGGGAAGACCGGCTGCCGGCGCGCGACCGCGACCGCGCGCCCAAGGTGCGGATCGACGGCGACGGCTTTCATTTCGAAGTGGAGGGGAGGCCGCTGGAGTATCCAGGCTTCAACTCCAACTTCGTCGAGGGCC
>DATNCF010000618.1:0-2298 GCA_035571675.1 Burkholderiales bacterium
CGCCAATCCCGAGCTTGCCGATCCCGTTTACACCCACACGGTGCTGCTTGCCACGCCCATGGAAGGCGGCGGCTACATCGGCGTCATCGTCAATCGCCCCACCACCCAGTCGCTGGCCAGCCTGTTCCCCGAGCACGCGCCCTCGAGGGAGGTGCGCGACCCGGTGTATTTCGGCGGCCCGGTGCTGACCCAGATCATTTTCGCCCTGGTGCACAGCGACCAGAGCCCGGGGGAGGGGACGCTGAAAATGAGCAACGGGCTGTTCCTCGCCATCAAGGAAACCACCATCGACCACGTCATCGAAAACACGCCCAACGACGCGCACTATTTCGTGGGCACGGTGATGTGGCAGCCCGGCGAGCTGCAGTCCGAGATCAAGCGCGGCGTGTGGTCGGTGATCGATCCCGACACCAGCGTGGTGTTCGACCGCAATCCCGAGAAGCTGTGGGAACACCTGCAGGAAAAAGTGAACGCGTTATCGGTGAAGCTTGAGGGTCCCCGGGCCGTGGGCCGGGAGCGCGTGGCGTCACTGAGCGGCCGCTGACCGCCTAGCCCCCGGCGAGCGGTAATTCCGCGCAGGCGCCCGGCAATTTTTGCAGCGCGGTTTCGGCCAGGTTTGCAAATGCGCCATCGTCGAGATCGCGCGTTTGTAAGACCAGCGCCCGACCTAGCGCCGGATAGTGGCTGTCGGTGGATTTCCGATACGCCGGATCGTAATGCCGCTCCAGCAGGTCCGCGACCAGCGCGGTCCATTCGCCGGCGTCGATGCGCTTCATCCACTCGTTCACCGTCTGGCGCGAGTGCAGGGCGGTGAGCCGCAGCAACTGCTCCTTCAGCCAGCGCGGCTCGCGCAGGAAGTGCGCGTACTCGCGCACCAGGAAACCCACGCGCGCCTCGAGCGGCGCCTCGATGCGCAGGCACTCCGAGGCGCGCATGCGCGCGAGCAGCGCTTCGGGAACGCGCAGCGTGCCGATGCGCTGGCTTTCTGCTTCGACGAACACTGGTCGGTTGGCCTCGAACGTGCCCAGGTCCCGGCACACCAGGCTGTCGAACATCTTTTGCGAGGGTTGGGGTTCGCCCGGCAGGTCGCCCAGCACCGAGCCGCGGTGGCGCGCCAGGCCCTCGAGGTCCAGAACCTGCGCGCCCTGTGCCGCCAGCCCCGCCAGCAGCCGGCTCTTGCCGCTGCCGGTGGGGCCGCACAACACGCGGAACTCCAGCGCCACGGGCAGCGAATCCAATTGCACCAGCACTTCGCGGCGATAGGAACGGTAGCCGCCCTCCAAGACCGCCGGGCGCCAGCCTACTTCACGCAGCACGTGCGCCATGGCGCCCGAGCGCTTGCCGCCGCGCCAGCAATACACCAGCGGCTTCCAGCCGCGCGGCTGGTTGCGGAAGCTCTCCTCCACGTGCCGGGCGATGTTGCGCGCCACCAGCGCCGCCCCGACGCGCCGCGCCTCGAAGGGCGACACCTGTTTGTACAGCGTCCCAACGCGGGCGCGCTCCTCGTCCGAGAGCACGGGGAAGTTGCGCGCGCCGGGCACGTGGTCGAGGGCGAACTCCGAGGGCGAGCGCACGTCGATGACGTCCTCGAACTGGCCGATGCGCTCGGCGCTGACTGTGCTGTCGGGTCTCTGGTAAGGCACTGAGGGTCGCGGGTCAAAACAAACAGGGTGCGGTATTCTAAGGGAACACTTCTTGGCGGATAATTCCATGAACGCACCCGATAAAAACCCCTCCGGCCAGCCGGACATCCGCCTCACGCAATTCAGCCATGGCGGCGGCTGCGGCTGCAAGATCGCGCCCGCGGTGCTGTCGGAAATACTGGCCTCCTCGCCCGTGCGCGCCATGCCGCGCGACCTGCTGGTGGGCATCGAGTCCAGCGATGATGCCGCGGTGTACCGCCTCAACGACCGCCAGGCGGTGGTGGCGACCACGGATTTCTTCACGCCTATCGTCGACGATCCCTACGACTTCGGACGCATTGCCGCCACGAACGCCATTTCCGACGTGTACGCCATGGGCGGCACGCCCATCTTCGCGCTGGCGCTGGTGGGCATGCCGCTGGAGAAGCTGCCGGTGGACGTGATCCAGCGCATCATCGAGGGCGGCGAATCGGTGTGCGCCAAGGCCGGCATTCCGGTCGCGGGCGGGCATTCCATCGACACCCTGGAGCCCATCTATGGTTTGGTGGCGCTGGGGGTGGTGGACCCGCAGAAGGTCAAGCGCAACAACTCAGCCAAGGCCGGCGACCGGCTGGTGCTGGGCAAGCCGCTGGGCGTGGGCATCCTGTCGGCCGCG
>DATNCF010000619.1:0-8372 GCA_035571675.1 Burkholderiales bacterium
GCCTGCCCCTCCTGAATTTCGCCTCGCACGATCCGTTGACGCAGGTCTGCCGAAACCACGCGGTAGGCCGGCGTCATCTGCAGTTTTTCAATGTGCATTGGAATACGAAGGAGTCGCCTATTCTGGCTCAATCAGCGGTAAAGCCCGACGCCTTGATCACGGGCTCCCAGAGCCTGGCCGCCGCGTTCTGGCGATCGATCAGCTCCTGCGTGGATTTGCCTACCGGAAGGAAGCCCATGATGACCAGCTTTTCCTTCACGTCGGGCATGGCCATCACTTTGACGAGAGCCCGATTCCAGGTTGCTACCGCGGCGGCCGGTGTGTTGGCCGGTGCATACAGGGCGTTGAAGCCCATGCCGCTCACGTTGGGAAAGCCCAATTCGGCAAAGGTCGGCACCTCGGGCGCCTGGGGAATGCGCGATTCGGAGGTCACGGCCAGGATCTTGATTTTGCCGGCGCGATGATTTTCCACCAGGCTGCTGGCCACGTCGATGGTGGAAGTGATCTGCCCGCCCATCAGCGCCAGAGCGATCGGGGCGCTGCCCTGGAACGGCACGTTTTGCATCGGTACACCGATGGCGTCACCCAGAATCATGCCGTAGAAATGGTGCGGCGCGCCCAGCGCCGGTATGCCGTAATTGACCTGCTGTGGATTCTTCCTGGCCCAGGCCACAAACTCGGCCCAGGAATTGACTTTGGGCGCCGTACCGGTGGCAAATCCAAAGGCAAATTCAGCCACCGTGCCGACCGGAACCAGGTCTTTCTTCGGATCGTAGTTCAACTTCTTGAAGGTGTAGGGATAGAGCGCGGTCAGGGCGTCGGGACCGAGCATCATCACGCTGCCATCCGCAGGAGAGCCTTTGAGTGCATCGACGGCGATCCGGCCGCCCGCACCTGTCTTGTTGTCGACGACAACGGGGCGGTTGAGTTCGGTCTTGAGCTTTTCGGCGAGCATGCGGGCGATCGCGTCGAACGATCCCCCAGCAGGAAACCCCACGATGATCTTGGCGGGACTGTCCTGAGCCTGGGCGGGCGAGATGGCGCCCAGGCCCAGCAAGCTGGCCAGCATGGCGGTTGCGATGTTTCGGCGATTCGGAAATTTCATGGTTTGTCTCCTTGGCTTTGGGATGGAAAACATTCAGGCAAGAACTGGATCCCGCGCGTTTTGCTGGTCTTGCAAGGTGCGCCACATGACCTTGCCCGAGGCATTGCGCGGCAAGGCATCGACGAATTCCACGATGCGCGGGTATTTGTAGGCGGCCATGTGCTCACGCGACCAGGCGATCAGATCGGCCTCGCCCACCCGATCACCTTGGCTGGTGCGCAGCACCACGACAGCCTTGACGACTTCGCCGCGGTAGGCGTCGCGAGCGGAGATTACGCAGGCCTCCTGCACGGCGGGGTGGCGATGCAACAGGGCCTCGACCTCGGCCGGCCACACCTTGAAACCGCTGGCGTTGATCATGCGTTTCAGGCGATCGGTCATGTAGAAATAACCGTCGGCATCGACGCGCCCCAGATCGCCGGTGCGAAAGAACGATTGGCCGTCGATGGTGATGAAAGCCCTTTGGGTCGCTTCGGGTTGGTTCCAGTAGCCCCTGAAGACTTGCGGGCCGCGCACCACGATCTCGCCCACTTCATGCGTGGGCACCGGTTGCAGGGTTTCCGGGTCGATGATGCGTGCTTCGGTGCCAATGTAGGGAATCCCCAGGCAATGGCGGCGCGAGGCATGGCGCGGGTTGTGGTGCGTGGGCGCAGCGGTTTCGGTCAGGCCGTAGCCTTCCACATATTGCAGTCCGAATTTGTCCTGCAGGTCGGCCGCCACCGCATCGGGCATCGCCGCTCCGCCGCCGCCGATGAAACGCAGGCTGGACAAGTTCCACGACTTCAGGGCCGGGTCTCCGAGCAGGTCGATCACCATCGTCGGGATGTTGGGCCAGTGCGTGACGCGGTGTTGCTGGATGGCTTGCGCCGCCTGCCGGCGGTCCCACCGCGGCAGCAGCACCAGTTTGCAGCCATGTCGAATCGACGCCAGCATGCCCATCACCAATCCGGTGATGTGGAACATCGGCACCACGACCAAGGTGACATCGCCGGCATGCACGTCGAGCCACGGTGCTGCGGCCAAGACGTTGTGCATCAATGTGGCGTGGCTGTGCATGCAGCCTTTGGCCGCCCCGGTGGTCCCGCTGGTGTAGGGCAGCAGGGCGAGGTCAGCCCCGGTGACTTGCACGCCAGCGGGTTGCAGGGCTTGCGCCAGCAAGTCGTTCCAATGGTGGACCCGCACTCCCTGCGCCTGGGGCGGCGCTTGACGTGCGGGCAACCAGTCCTGCCACACCGCGGGCCATTGCGGGATCTGCTCGTGTGCATCGCTGGGCAAGGCATCGGCGAGATCGAACACCACCAGATGCTGGAGCTGTCGGCATGCCTGCGGAGCCTGGCTGGCACGGGCCAGCTCCGCCGCGATGTCGGAAGAAGCGATGGCCGCGTGCGCCGCGGCGTCCTGGACGTAATGCACCAGCTCATCGCATTTGTTCATTGGATTGACCGGCACTACCACTGCGCCGATGCGCACCAGCGCATGGAACGCGATGATGAACTGCGGGCAGTTCTGCATGAACAGAATCACGCGGTCACCGGCTTCCACTCCCAGGACCTGCAGGGCACCGGCCAGGTGCTCGGCACTTTGCCGCAGCTCGCCCCAGGTGAAGGTGCGACCCAGAAAGTCCAGACCCACCGCATCGGGCGTTTGCTCGGCGCGAGTCTGCAGCCCCGACCAGAGCGACTCGTCAGGCACTTCCAACGCGTGCGGCACGCCTTCCGGCCAGAAGCGCCAGTGGGCCGGCTGTGACAAGTCGGTGCTCTGGCTCATGACATCCAACCCATGCAGTTCGCGCTCAGCCAGGCAGAACCGGCTTTTCGACCGTCTTGCGGCGCAGACCCAGGCGAGCCAGTTCCAGCTTGGCCAGCGACTCGCGGTGAACTTCGTCGGGGCCGTCGGCCAGGCGCAACGTGCGTTGGTCGGTATAGGAAAAGGCCAGCGGCGTGTCGTTCGAGACACCGGCACCGCCATGCGCCTGGATCGCCCAGTCGATCACTTTGCAGGCCATGGTCGGCGCCACGATCTTGATCATCGCGATCTCGGCCTTGGCGGCCTTGTTGCCGACCGTGTCCATCATCCAGGCCGCCTTCATGGTGAGCAGGCGGGCCTGCTCGATCATGCAGCGGGACTCGGCAATGCGCTCGTGCCAGACACCCTGTTCGCTGATCGGTTTGCCAAAGGCCCAGCGCGCCGAGAGGCGCTGGCACATCAATTCGAATGCACGTTCCGCAGCACCAATCGAGCGCATGCAGTGATGGATGCGGCCCGGGCCCAGCCGACCCTGCGCAATCTCAAAACCGCGGCCCTCCCCGAGCAACAGGTTATCCAGCGGTACACGTACGTTTTCAAGCAGCACTTCCATGTGGCCGTGCGGGGCATGGTCAAAACCAAACACGGGCACCGGGCGCAATACCTTGACGCCGGGTGTCTCGGCGGGCACCACGATCATGGATTGCTGCTGGTGACGCGGTGCATTCGCGTCGGTCTTGCCCATCACGATGAATACCTTGCAGTGGCGGCTGCCCGCACCGGTGGACCACCACTTGCGGCCGTTGATCACGTATTCGTTGCCTTCGCGGCGGATGTCGCACTGGATGTTGGTGGCGTCCGATGACGCCACGGCCGGCTCGGTCATCAGGAATGCCGAACGCATTTCACCGCGCAGCAAAGGCTCCAGCCATTGGTCCTTGAGGCCTTCGGTCGCATAGCGCTCCAGCGTTTCCATATTGCCGGTGTCGGGCGCGGAGCAGTTGAACACCTCGCTGGCCCAGTGCACCCGGCCCATGATTTCGCACAGTGGCGCGTATTCAAAATTCGACAGTCCTTCCGGTGCGCGTGGCGAATGCGGGAGGAACAGGTTCCACAAGCCCCGCTCACGCGCGAGTTTTTTCAGACGCGCTACCGTGGCACAGGTCGTCCAGCCTTCGGCTGAATTCCAGCGCTGGGCATGCGCTTCCTTCCAGACCTGCATTTCGTTCGGGTAGATGTGCTCCTCCATGAACGTCAGGAGCTTTTCCCGCAAAGTGCGGGCTTTGTCGGATTCTTGAAAAAAGGTCATGGTGAATTTCCTTCAGTTGATCCGGTTCAATCGGCCTGCTCGGGCCGGCGGCCTCGCGCAATCGCCCAGCCCCAGCGTGCCACCGGAGCTGACATCCGCGCCATCTCGCCGGCGCTGGCGCTCGATGCCGTGCCTTCGCGCTCGCGCTGCCCAATGCCCTGCAGGATGGCGCTGAGGCGAAACAGGTTGAAGGCAAGATAGAACGGCCAGTCTTTGGCAACGCTGGCGCAGTCCAGCCCGGCGCGCTCGCAGTAACGGACGATGTAGTCGGCCTCGAGTGGCAGGCCTTGCGCGGCCAGGGCCTGGTCCCGATAGCCGCGCAAAATGCCCGCGGGCATGTGCCAGGCCAGGCAGTTGTAGGCAAGGTCGCTCAAAGAGTGCCCGAGGGTGGAGAGTTCCCAGTCGAGCACCGCGACGACTTCGGGCCGGGTCGGATGGAACATCAGGTTTTCCATGCGGAAATCGCCATGCGTGATGCAGGTGTGCCCTGCCTCATCGGCGCCGGCCGGAATGTGTTGCGGCAGCCACTCGATCAGGTGCTCCATCGCCGCGTTCGGCTCGTCCACCGTGGCTTGGTATTGTTGGGTCCAGCGGCTGATCAGGCGGCTGTAGTAACCGTCGTGACGGCCAAAGTCCTGCAGGCCCAGATCTCGCCAATCGGTCAGGTGCAGGGCGGCCAGTACGCGGTTGGCGTCCATGAAATAGGCGCCGCGCTGCGCCGCCGGTATTTCGGGCAACGTGGCGTCGCGAAAGATGCGGCCCTGGACAAAGTCCATCACATAAAACGCTACGCCAATGACGGACTCGTCTTCGCACAGGGCGCGTACCGGCGGCACCGGCACGGCGCTGCCTTGCAAGGCCGCGAGGACGCGGTATTCACGTTCGATCGCATGGGCCGAGGCCAGCAAGCGGGCCGCAGGGGCCGGTTTGGCGCGCAGTACCCATGATTGGTCTGCTCCCTGGAGCAACCAGGATGGATTGGACTGACCGCCATCCATGCGCTCAACGCGCAGGCCCGAGGCAACGCCGGGGATACGCGGGGCCAACCAGCCGACAAGTGCCTCTACGTCCATGCAGCCCCGGGTACGGGCGTCATCGGAACGGAGTTCCAGGATTGCCTCATGCGTCATGGAACTAATTGTCGGACAATCATGCTTTGTTTCGGTAGGTAATAACCCGAAAAAGCAATCCTGCACGCCTCCGCCTCAACGCTCAATTTGCATAAACATTATTGATTTAATTTGATAAAATTGATCTGCTCGTGACACCCACTGCTGACTTGGCCTTGGCGGAAGGCCAACTAATATTGTCGGACAATGGACATTAGCTCGGGGAGACGGGAAGGCCCCGGGGAAGATCGGCGCGCCCGAACGCGCCGCTTGGCCGACCCGGACCTCTTAGCTGGAGGCCGCGCCCAGGCGCTGCTTGAGCGCGATCACGGCGCTGTCCACCGTGGTCAGGACCGGCAACGTGGTTTGCGCAGCCACTTGCGAGCGGGTCCGCGCCATGCTGAACTGCGCGAGCGCGATCACGCCGCAACCCCGGCGAGCCAGCTCCAGTGCCGCCTGGCAGATCAAGGCATCGTGGCGTTGTGTCTCGCCGGCGTTCAGCGCGGCCAGCGCTCCCTCGGCCAGCGCACATTCGAGTTCCACGTCCGCTGGGAATTCCGGCCGCATCGATTCGAGCGTCGGCGGGAAAGTAGCCAGCAACCCAACGCGCAGTCCCATCGCGGCTGCGTCCGTGATCATTGCCTCGTTGGGCTTCAGCACAGGCAGCGGCGCATGTTTGCGGGCCACGGCCTCGATGCACGGGCCGAACGCGGAACAGGTGAACAGGATGGCCTGGCTGCCGCAGTCGACCGCGTACTGCGCCAGCCGCTGGAAGCGCTGATGCATGGCGGCGTTCAACCCGCCGCCGGCGGCGAGGTCGGCCGACAGGCTGTCGTCCATCAGGTTCATGCGCGAAGCCTGCGGCCAATCCCGGGCCAGGGCTTCGTTGATCGGAGCGATCGAATGCGGCAGCGCATGAATCAGCGCAATGCGTGTCATGCGGTGACGGTGCGCGCGCGCATGCGCACCCCTTGTGTGAGCCAGACCAGCCCGATCAGCACCAGCGCCGGCAGGTAAAACGTGGCATCGACTTCCCGCGCCAGGCGCAACCCGTATTGCTCCGGCGTCTCCTGCTTCTCTTGCTCGCGGTATGGATAACAGGCAGAGACATGCGTGGCCGGTACCACGAAGTACTGGCGGGCCATCTTCATCGCCGCCTCGATGCCTTCCGAACCGCCGCTGACGAAGTAGGCATGGCTCATGCCATCGGGCGCGCGCTCGATCAGGTGCTGCGCCAGATCCTCCGCCACTTGCGTCGTGAAAAAGCGGGTGTGCGCATAAGCCAGGCTGTCGATCTGCGTGTGCATCGCCGCCAGCACGTCCGGATGGCCGTGGCCCAGGCAGGAAACGGCCGCCCCGCCCGAGGCATCGAGGTATTGCTTGCCGGCGCTGTCGGTGAGCCAGACGCCACTTCCGCCAACAGCGAGAGGTGGCGTGTGGTGCAAGTGGCGATGGAAAACGCGGGTGCCGCTCATGATTTTTCGCAGGGTCGATGATGCGCGCAGTCTAAGGCGGTTCGCTTGCGAATGCCGCGGCTGGTGGTCCTTGACTCGCAAAGGCAGGCCAGCGGGATAAAGCTGTGGATAACGGGTGCGTTTGCGGTGCGGTCGCGGTGGACAACGATCGTGGGCCCGCATAACGCTTGACCCGCTCTTCGCGGCTCCGTACATTTGCCAGCCATAACGACGCAAAATGGTCGGTATCGCAAGGTTTGACGGGTCGTGGCGGGCCCCTTTTATGCCTCGAACACTAGACAGAAAAGTTGGCGAATGGCGTGATGCGGACAGCAGGGCACGCGAGGCCGAGAACGCCGTCGCCCGCCTTCTTCTTCAGGATGAAGGGCCGGGACCGACGGAGGTGCTGGTCAGGGAGGCGAAGTCGCTGCGCAAGGTGGCGAACGAAAAGCTGAAGCTCGCAATCGAGGCGATGAAGCCAAGAGCGTAGCCGAGGCCAAGCTCAGCCATAAAGAACCGCACTGTCAGTGCAGGGTCCTGGGCCGTACTGCCGGGAACGCCACTTCGCGGCCGACCACGGCGCGGGCATACAGGTAGTTGTTGCGCGCCCGGTCGCTCAGCTGGTTCAGGTCGACCAGTCCCATGAGGTCGCATGGAAATGAATAGACCCGGCTGCTGTCGCGCAAGGACTGGAAGCGCAGCTCGAATTGCATTAGCGTCAGATCGTTCATTTCAAGGCTCCGAATGCGTTCAGGTGAATGCTTGTGGCGTGCATCTACTATGGCCACAGCCCTCGCTCTTAGACATCGGCGCCCGCTGAATCGAACCCTCGGCGCCGTCCGATTTGCCCGGTTCCCCACGGCCGAGAAGGCCTAGGAATCGTCCTAGCCGCGGGGCGGAGGCTAAGATCAGCGCTACAACTTCGCGGGTGGCAATTTCGCGGCCCCCGCTTTATTGGACGCAAGGAGACACGGTGGATCAATTGATCGAGTCGCTGAAAACGCTGATCAAGCAATCGACCGAAGCTCTGGGCCCGGAAGCTCCGTCCACGCTCATGCTCAAGCAGCAGCTGGCCGCGGCGTTGGCCAAACAGGAGTCATCCCGAAAGGTGTTCTGGATGCAACCAGCGCAGCCGGGCCCGGGGACGGACGAAAAGAAAGTGTGAGCCAATTCTCAACAGGAGATTTTCAAGTGATGTTCTCGCGGCGCGACATTCTCAAGACGACGGGCGCGACCCTCTCGATGATCGCCCTGCCCCCGGTCGTGGCGCAATCCGCGCCGGAGAACGGGACGATCAAGCTGCGCGCCAGCGCTTTCTCGCAGTCGATCCGGCCCGGCGTGCCCAGCGACGTCTGGGGCTTCAACGGCTCGGTACCCGGACCAGTCTTGCGCTTTCGCAGAGGCGAGCAGGCGCGCATCGTCGTCGCCAACGACCTTCCGGGGAAGAACACCACCGCCGTTCACTGGCATGGCGTTCGGGTGCCCAATGCGATGGACGGGGTTCCCCAAGTCACACAGCCCCCGATTCCCGTGGGCGAGAGCTTCACTTATGAGTTCCCGGTCCCTGATTCGGGCACCTACTGGTATCACCCGCACCAGATGAGTTTCGAACAGGTCGCCCGCGGGATGTTCGGCGCCATCATCGTCCA
>DATNCF010000620.1:0-3442 GCA_035571675.1 Burkholderiales bacterium
AAGGGCGAAGTCGTGCTCACGGTGCAGAACTGCGTCGCCGATTCCGGGCGGCCGCAGCTGGAGTTCTGTATCCGCGACACCGGCATCGGGCTGGCGCCCGAGAGCATCGGCAAGCTGTTCCAGAGCTTCAGCCAGGCCGACTCCTCGACCACACGCAAGCACGGTGGCACCGGCTTGGGACTGGCCATCAGCAAGCGCCTGGCGGAGTTGATGGGGGGCACCATGTGGGTCGAGAGCCAGGGCCTGGGCCATGGTTCGGTATTTCGGTTCACGATCGCGGCCAAGCCGGCCGTGCTGCCGCAAAGCACGCGGCGCAGCTTCATCGGCGAGCAACCCGCGCTCGCGGGCAAGCGCTTGCTGGTTGTGGACGACAACGCCACCAATCGCAAGATCCTGTCGCTGCAGGCGGCCAAGTGGGGCTTGGCGCCCAAAGACACCGAGTCGCCGGCGCAAGCGCTGAACTGGCTTCGCGGCGGCGACCGTTTCGACGTGGCCATCCTGGACATGCACATGCCCGAGATGGACGGCGTGGCGCTGGCCGGACACCTGCGAAGCATCGACAAGGACATGCCGATGGTCCTGTTCAGCAGCCTCGGACATCGCGAACATCACGCGGAAGCGGAGGACACCCTGTTCAAGGCCTACCTCGCCAAGCCGCTGCACCAGAGCCAGTTGTTCGACACGTTGATGACGCTGCTGGTCAAGGACACCGGGCCCAGGCCGGCCGCGCCGGTCAAGCCGAAGATGGACGCGGGCATGGCCACGCGCCATCCGCTGCGCATCCTGTTGGCCGAGGACAACGTGGTCAACCAGAAGCTGGCCATGCGCCTGCTGCAGCAGATGGGCTATCGTGCCGACCTCGCGTCCAACGGCATCGAAGCCATCCAGTGCATGGAGCGCCAGCCTTACGACGTGGTGTTGATGGACGTGCAGATGCCCGAGATGGACGGACTGGAGGCTTCGCGGCGAATCAACGCCAAGTGGAAAGCCGGCGAGCGCCCGCGCATCGTCGCCATGACGGCCAATGCCATGCAGGGCGATCGCGAAGAGTGCCTCGCGGCAGGCATGGACGACTACGTGACCAAACCCATCGGCATCGACCGGCTGGTCGAGGCCTTGAGCAATGCACACCCCCGCAAGGACCGCTGACATGCCGACACCGGTCATCGACCCAGCCACGCTCAGCGAGCTCCGGGACACGGCAGGTGCGGATTTCGTGAACGAACTGGCGACAGCTTTTTTCGAGGAAGCGCCGGGGCTCCTGGCGGAGCTGCGCGCTGCCTGGGGCGCCAAGTCCGCTGAACGCTTTCGCCGCGCCGCGCACTCGATCAAGTCCAACGGCCTCACTTTCGGGGCCAGCACCTTGGGGGCGATGGCGCGTGAGCTCGAGCTGGGTGGCCTTCCCGCCGACACCGCGCCACTGGACGCCCTCGAACGGGAATACGAGCGCGCGGCCGCGGCGCTGAAGGAGTTGTGTCATGGCTGAGCGGGGAGCACGTCTGCTCGTTGTTGACGACAACAAGGTCAACCGTCTGCTGCTGATGCGAAGCGTCGAGCTGCTGGGCCACCGTGTGGCGAGCGCGGAGAACGGCCGGATGGCGCTGGAGATGTTGCGCGCCGAGCCGTTCGATCTCGTGGTCCTGGACATCGAAATGCCCGAGATGGATGGGTTCCAGGTGCTCGAGCACATGGTGGCCGACGCCAACTTGCGTGATCTGCCGGTGCTCGTGACTTCCTCGCTCGAGGGGCTGGCGCATGTGGTGCGTTGCATCGAGCTGGGTGCGGACGACTACTTGCACAAACCGGTCAATTCCGTCCTGCTCAAGGCCCGCATCGGATCCAGCCTGGAAAAGAAACGGCTGCGCGACCAGCAGCGCGACATGGTGCGCCGCTTCGCCACCTCCGAGGTCGCGCAGGACATGCAGCAGTCGGGCTTTGCGCTGGGCGGCCGCCGGATCCACGCTGCGGCCATGTTTTCGGACATCCGCGGATTCACGTCGCTGGCCGAGTCCCAGACGCCCGAGGAAACCATCGAGCTGCTCAACTCCTACTACACCCTCATGTTCGAAGCGATCAGCAGCCATGGAGGCGTCGTCAACCAGATGATCGGCGATGGCCTGATGGCGATCTTCGGGGCGCCTCTGCCGTTGCAGGAGCCGTCACTGAGTGCAGTTCGCGCTGCGCTGGACATGCAGGAGATGATCACGTTGTTGAACGTGGAACGCGCCGCGCTCGACAAGCCGGCGATCCGCATCGGGATCGGCATTTCCACAGGCGATATGGTGGCGGGCTATACCGGAACGCACCAGCGCGCCACCTACACCTGCATCGGCGACACGGTGAATCTGGCGTCGCGCCTGGAAACCCACACCAAGGCAATCGGTCGCGGGATCGTGGTCGACGGCGCCACTTACGCGGCTCTGGAAAACCGGATCGCGCTGGAAAAGTTCGAGCCGGTCACCTTCAAGGGCAAGTCGGTTCCCACCGAGGTGTACGCCGTCTAGGCTGGCACTGGCACAAGCCCATCCTTCGACTTGTTACAGTCGAAGCTATGCACAGCTTCGATGAAGTCTCCCCGAGTCCTCGGGGCGCTTGCGCCGGGCGATGGCTGCACGCGCTGGTGCTGGCCACGGCCGCGCTACTCGCCGGCTGCGGTGCCAAGACAACGCCGGGCTGGCAGGGCTACGTCGAGGGTGAATACGTGATGGTCGCCGCGCCGGCGGCCGGGCGGCTGGAACGCCGCTTCGTCGAGCGCGGAACGCAAGTCGAGGCCGGCGCACCACTGTTCGTGCTCGAACAGGAAAACGAAAAGGCGGCGCGGCAGGAAGCGCAGGAACGCCTGAACAATGCGCAGGCGCGGCTGGGCAACCTGGAGGGCGCGCGTCGCGACCAGGAAATCGAAGCGATCCGGGCGCAGCTTCGTGAAGCGAGCGCGGCGCGCGACCTGTCGGCCGAACAACTGGCGCAGCAACAAAGGCTGTTCGTCGCCAAGTTCGTTTCGCAGGCCACCGTCGATGCGGCGCGTACCGCGTATCAGCGCGACGTGGCGCGCGTGGCCGAAGTCACCGCGCAGCTGCGCACGGCGCAGGAATCGATCGGGCGCGAAAAGGAAATCGCCGCTGCCAGATCGGACGTGGAGGCCCAGCGCGCGGTCCTGGCCCAATCGGAATGGCGCCTGGCGCAACGCGCGATGCAGGCACCGGCCAAGGCCCTGGTGCAGGACACGTTCTATTCCGAGGGCGAGTGGGTCGCCGCGGGTTCGCCGGTCGTCAGCCTGTTGCCGCCCGCCGCCGTCAAGCTGCGCTTCTTCGTTCCCGAGACAGCGTTGCCGCGCATGACGCCGGGAGCCGCGGTGCAGGCAATTTGCGACGGCTGTCCCGCGCCCATACCGGCGCGCATCACCTTCGTGTCACGGCAGGCCGAATACACGCCGCCCATCATC
>DATNCF010000621.1:0-2397 GCA_035571675.1 Burkholderiales bacterium
GGGGCACGCACACCCTTCCGATGCCCACGGTCTCGGCCAGGGCGGCGGCGTGGATGGGGCCGGCCCCGCCGAAGGCGATCAGGGTGTAGTCGCGCGGATCGCGCCCGCGTTCGGTCGACACGGCGCGCACGGTGCGCATCATGGCCGCGTTGGCCACGGCGTGGATGCCGTAGGCGGCCTCCAGCACCGGCAACCCCAAGCGCGAGCAGATGTCCTTTTGCAGGGCGTCGATGGCGGCCTGCCGGTGGATGGGCACGGTGCCGCCGGCGATGCGCTCGGGGTTGAGGTAGCCCAGCACCACGTTGGCGTCGGTGATGGTGGGCTGCGCGCCGCCGCGGCCGTAGCACACCGGCCCGGGCACCGCGCCCGCGCTTTCCGGGCCCACTTTCAGCCGGCCGCTCGCGTCCACCGCGGCAATGCTGCCGCCGCCGGCGCCCGCTTCCACGATGTCGATCGAGGGCACGGTGATGATGTAGCCCTTGCCGCGGAACCAGCGCGCCGAGATGTTGGCGTCGCCGCCCACCTCGAGGTCGGGCTTCTCCGCGGCCTGGCCCTCCTCGATCAGGCAGGCCTTGACCGTGGTACCGCCCATGTCGAAGGCCACGGCGCGCTCGATGCCCGCCGCGCGCGTCAGCGCGGCCGCCGCCAGCACGCCCGCCGCCGGTCCCGACTCCACGGTGAAAATGGGCCTGGCGCGCGCCTGCGCCGAGCTCATCATGCCGCCGTTCGACTGCATGATCTGCATGCTGGGACAAAAGCGCGACAGTTCCGCCGACAGCGCATCGAGGTAGCGCGCCACCACGGGCACCAGGCACGCGTTCACGGCCGTGGTGCTGGTGCGCTCGTACTCGCGGAACGCCGGCAGCACCTCGTGGGACAGGCTGAGCGGAATGCCGGGCAGGATGTCGCGCGCCAGCATGGCCGCTGCCGCCTCGTGCGCCGGATTCAGGTAGCCGTTGACAAAGCAGATGGCCAGCGACTCGATGCCGAGCTCCTTGAGCTCGCGCAGGGCGGCCGCGGTGGCCTCCCGGTCCAGGGGCACCACGGCTTTGCCTTCGGCGTCGATGCGCTCGGGCACCTCGCGCCGGAAGCGGCGCTCGATGATGGGAGGGCTGCGCTTCCAGAAAAAATTGTGCGCGCCGGCCATGGACAGCCGCCGCAGTTCCAGGGCATCGCGAAAGCCCTGCGTGGTCAGCAGGCCCGCTCGCGCGCCCTTGCCCTCGAGCAGGGCGTTGGTGCCCACGGTGGTGCCGTGCACCAGGCCGGCGAGCTTGCCGGCTCCGAGACGCTTGAGCGCGTCCTGCAGGCATTTGCCCACTTCCACGCCGATGGTGTCCGGAATGGACAATATTTTGTAGGTCAGTAGTTCGCCGCCGGGTGCCGCGACCACGATGTCAGTGAACGTGCCGCCGATGTCGAAACCGGAGCGCGGACCGCTCTCCGAAGAAGAGCCGCTCTTGGAACGGGCGTCGCCTGCGGTCCGCATGCCGGGTTGTGTAGCCACTGGCCTTGTTCGCCTCTTGTCACGCAGCCCGCTTGGTGCGCAGCGCCGCCGTCCTTGCGGTATCCACCTGGCCCGCGCGGGTGTCGACGGCCACGCCGTAGACGCGCTCGGCATAGGCCGCGGAGATCTTGTCGTTCATGACATCGGCCAGGACCTTATCCGGATCGCGCTCGAAGGGCGCCCCGTAGCCGCCCGCGCCGCGCTGGCGATGATAGAAAACGTCTCCGGCCTTCACCTTGACCTCGTTCACGGCGACCTTGGGCAGGTCGATGCGGCGGCCGTCCCGGACCAGGTAGAACTCATCCGCGCTGCCGCCCGCTCCACCGTCCAGGCCGTAGGGGCCACTGCGGTTGGTGACCGTGCGGAAGAACAGGTCGCCATCGGACAGGAAGCGGTAGGCCCGGTACACGGCCAGCGAGCCGCGGTTGCGGCCGGCTCCGCCGGTGTCCGGCACGTAGCCGCAGCCTTCCAGCATGAGCGGCACCTCCCGCTCGAACACTTCGGTGGGCGTGCTGAGATACATGCTCAGGTGATAGGGCATGGAACCGTCCACGGCGTCGGAATCGGGGCGGCCGCCCTGGCCGCTGCCATAGATGTCGGTGAACACGCTGGCGCGGCCGGGCCGCCACGTCGGAGCATAGGTGATGGAACTGCTGCCGCCCTCCCAACTCGCGGGCATGCGCCCCGGCATGGCTTGCGCGAGGGCGCGGAACAACAGGTCGCTAATGGGGAAGATCAGGGTGCCGCGGCTCGCCACCGCGGCCGGAAACTCCGGGTTGAACACGCTGCCCTTGGGCGCGTTGACGGTGATGGGCGCGAACAGGCCTGAATTGATGGGCACCTCGCTGTCGCCCAGCAGGAACAGGAATTTGTCGGCCAGGATGTGGTCCACC
>DATNCF010000622.1:0-3658 GCA_035571675.1 Burkholderiales bacterium
CGCCGTCGGAGCCAAGTATGTCGGGAATGCGCACGCCCCCACCCTCGTCCAGCATGATGAGTGGATAGCCCTTGGCGATGGCCATTTCGACGAGGATCTTGTTCTTCGTGGCGCCGACCCGGCCGGTGGCGCCGGCGAACACGGTGACATCCGAGGCCTTCACCGCCACCATGCGGCCGTCGATGCGCGCAAAGCCGCTCACCTTGCCGTCGGCAGCCGTCTTGGCCTCGGCTTCCGGAATGTCGGAATGCGCCAGCAGCCCGATCTCAACGAACGAGCCTGGGTCCACCAGCGCGTCGATGCGCTCGCGCGCCGTCATGCGCCCGCGGCCGTGCTGGCGCGCCACGCGCTCCGGTCCGCCCATGGCCAGGGCGCGGGTGCGGCGCTGTTCCAGTTCCGTGACGTAGTCATGCATCGATTGCGTCATGTTCCTCCCCAAAGCCCGTGATCAAAAGTGCGCCCCGCGATCAAAAGTGCGCCAGGGGATTGATGGGCCCGCCGGTGCCGCCGACCAGCTTCAATGGCCCCATGGGGAACATGAATTCCCAGCGGTTCGCGGGTCGATGATAGCAAAGGCCTCCCGCGCGTTTGGCAGGCCAAACCGCGAGTCGGCAATCCCCGGACTCAGGCGCGGTGCCCTCCGGCGTCTTGGCCGCCAGCCTTGCCCCCAGTTCTGTCCATGGCCTCGAAATCGACAAACCCGTGTTCGACATCGGTGTGGACCAGCCGCACGCGCACGCGATCGCCCACGTCCAACCCCTCCTGGTGCCGGGTCACGCGGCCTTCGGCCGCGGGCTGGCCGATGCGAACCCAGGTTCCCTTGTCCGAAGCGCCGGTGACGATGGCGTCGAAGGCCGCGCCGATACGCGACGACAGCAGCAGCGCAGCGGCGGATTTCCGCACTTGGCGCTCGACCTTGGCGGCATTGTCTTCCTGCAGGGTGCAATGGGCGGCCAGGCGCGTGAGTTCATCGCCGCCGTAGGGCGCGGATTGAACCGCCAGCGCGGCCTTCAATTGGCGCTGGGTGATGACGTCCGGAAAGCGTCTATTGGGCGCGGTGGAGTGCGTGTAGTCGCCCACGGCTAGTCCGAA
Source organism: Burkholderiales bacterium (assembly GCA_035571675.1). Taxonomy (GTDB): domain Bacteria; phylum Pseudomonadota; class Gammaproteobacteria; order Burkholderiales; family SG8-39; genus CAIYPG01. The sequence goes on from DATNCF010000622.1 coordinate 1,093, forward strand.
ATGTCCGGGCACCGATCCGCCCGGCGGATCCGCCGCGTACTCCCCTCGTCCCAGCAACTTGATCACGGACACCGACAAATCGGCAAAACCCTGCGGGTCGGCGCCGCGGCGCTTTACAAGGAAGGCCTCCAGCGCGCGCGCATCCGGCGTCGCGGGCAGCCGCTCGCCCAGTCCGGCGGCCAGGCTTACGATGCGCTCCCAGCGCTCGGGCGAGCGCAGCACGCGGCGCAGGGAAGCGAAGCCCTTGGCCTCGAGATAGCGTGCGGTGACGCCGTTGGCCGCGATCATGAATTCCTCGATCAGCTCCTTGGCGCGGTTGGCGGCCTCGGCGCGCAGGTCGACCAGCGCGTCGCCGTCGAACACGGGCCGCGCCTCCATGGTTTGCAGGCTCAGCGCGCCCTGTTGATGCCGCAGGGCCTTCATGGCCTGGGCGGCGCGGTCCTGGATGCGCAGTTGCTCGTCCAGGCCGGTGACGCTTGCTATCCGCCCGGGAGCGGGTCCGGTCCCATCCAGCCATGCAGCCACGGCGTTGTAGGCCAGCTTGGCGTGGTTGCGGACCTGCGCGCGATAAATGTTCGAGCCCGACACCTGGCCATCCGCGCTCATCTGCATGTCGATCACCATGGCCAACCGGTCCTGGTCCTCCCCCAGCGAGGTCAGGTCGGTGGAGAGCTCGAGGGGCAGCATGGGAAAAACCGCCGCCGCCGTATACACCGAGGTGGTATTGGTCTCGGCATGGTGGTCCAGCGCCGAGCCGCGCTTCACCAGGGCGTCCACGTCGGCGATGGCCACCAGGATGGACACCTGGCCGTCCGCCCCCGTCCGGGCCACCGTCAGCTGGTCCAGGTCGCGCGAGTCGTCGTTGTCGATGGAGCACCACGGCAGGCCGCGCAAATCCAGCAGTCCGGCTTCAACGGCGGGCCGGGTAATCGAGCGCATTTCGGCCACGACATCGGCCGGAAAATCCGGTTGCAGGCCCCGCGCCTCCATGGCGGCGTGGGCAATGGCGGCGAGCCGGCTTGCGGGCGCCGAAGGAGCAGCGTTCATGGACTCAGGAAACCTGCATCCGCTGCAGGCGCTGCATGCGCTGCATGCGCTGGGACTGCACGCTCGACAGCAGCGAGATGAGGTGATCCGGTTCCACGGGCTTGACGAGGTAGTGGTCGAAGCCGGCGCGGCGTCCCTTTTCGATGTCGTCGTCGCTGCCGTATCCGGTGATGGCGATGAGCGTGGCGTCCCGGGTCGCGGCGTGCGCCCGCAAGCGGCGGGCCATTTCATAGCCGTCCAGCTCGGGAAGACCGATGTCCAGCAGCAGGATGGACGGGTGCTCGTCGAATGCCCGCGCCAGGGCCTGCGCGGGATTGCTTTCCGCCGCCACCTGGTATCCGGCTTCGGACAACAGCACGGCCAGGGTCCGTGCGGCATCCACGTTGTCGTCCACCACGATGACCCTTGCGTCTTGCGGCGTTCCCGCCTCATTCCGGGGGGCGTCCCCCCGGCGTGGCTGGGCGGCGGCCTGGATGCGGCGCAGCGTCACCGTCACTTCGCAGCCCGCGCCCTCCCCGTCGCTATGCAGCGAGACGGTGCCCGCATGCAGGGCGACAAGGCTTCGCACCAGCGCCAGCCCGACGCCCAGCCCGCCCTGCGAGCGGTCGGGGGAGCGCTGTCCCTGGATGAAAAGTTCGAACACGTGCGGCAGCAATTCCGGGCGGATGCCGACGCCGTTGTCCTTGACGCGGATGGCGACGGTCGCGTCCGTGGCCTCCACGGCGATGCCGATGGCCCCACCGCCCGGAGTGAACTTGACGGCGTTGTTGAGCAGATTGGCGAGCACCTGCACCAGGCGGGTCCGGTCGCCGCGCACCCACAGTTCGCGGGCGGGCGCGCCGGCGTCGAGCTTGTGGCGGCGCTCCTCGGCAAGGCTGCGCACCTGCTCCACCGCCTCGCCAATGATGTCGGCGACGTTCAACTCCTCGGTTTGCAGCGTGATCAGGCCGCGCGTGACGCGCGACACATCCAGAAGGTCATTGACCAGGCCGGTCATGTGGGTCACCTGCCGGGTGATGATTTCGCTGGTCTGGCGCATGCCGGCATCGCCGGTCTTGTCGGCGAGAAGGGTGAGCACCTGCGCGGCGTTCCTGATGGGCGCCAGGGGATTGCGCAATTCGTGCGCGAGCATGGCCAGGAACTCGTCCTTGCGCCGGTCTGTTTCGCGCAGTTCGGCCTCGGCCTGCCGGGCGATGCGCGCGCGCTCGATGGATTCCCAGGCACGGCTTGCCACGGCCTGAACGAGCGAGACATCGTCGTCGCTCCACGACCGCGGCAAGGCGTGGTGCACCGCCATGGCCGCCGCGAACCGCCCGGATTTGAGCAGCGGCACGCAGATCACGGCGCGAATGCGCGCCTTGCGGTAGGCATGGCGCACCAGCGCCGTCCTGTGATCGGTCTCGGAATCGGCGACGATGTAAGGCAGCCCGGCCCGCATGAGCCGCAGGCACTCCTCCCCGAACTCCACGAAGCGGTAGCGCCCGACGATGCTTTCGACGCCGTTGTTGTAGTCGCCGGT
>DATNCF010000623.1:0-4379 GCA_035571675.1 Burkholderiales bacterium
CCTCATCGACGGGCAGGACATCGCGCACGTCACCCAGGAAAGCCTGCGCGCGCAGATCTCGCTGGTGACGCAGGACACGTCGCTGTTGCACCGCTCCATTGCCGAGAACATCCGCTACGGCCGCCCGTCGGCCACGGACGAAGAGGTTATCGCGGCAGCGCGCCTGGCGCATGCCGACGAATTCATCCAGGGCCTGGAGGACTGGAAGGGCCGCACCGGCTACGAGGCGCGGGTGGGCGAGCGCGGCGTCAAGCTTTCGGGCGGGCAGCGGCAAAGGATCGCGATCGCGCGCGTCATCCTCAAGAACGCGCCCATTCTCATCCTGGACGAGGCCACGTCCGCATTGGACAGCGAAGTGGAAGCCGCCATCCAGCAAAGCCTGGGGACGCTCATCGCCGGCAAGACCGTCATCGCCGTGGCCCACCGCCTGTCCACCATCGCGCGCATGGACCGGCTCATCGTGCTCGACCACGGGCGCATCGTGGAGCAGGGCTCGCATGCCGCGCTGCTGGTCGCCGACGGCCAGTACGCCGCGCTGTGGCGGCGGCAGTCGGGCGGTTTCATCGATCCGGGCGAGGGTCCGGCCGAGAACGAACAAGGAGCGGTGCTCGCAAAATAGCCGGGGGGCATGGCAGCGCTGACAGCGGCTGTCATGTTCGGTCAGGTGCCGATGTGTATCTTGTGTCGGCGGAGCCAAGGCGGCGATACTTGGGGTGACTCCAGGAGATTTTTATGACCGCTGCCACGCTCGCGCGCGACTTCTGCAACCGCTTCGGCCTGCGCCATCCCATTTTGCTTGCCCCCATGGCGGGCGCCTGTCCCGTACCCTTGTCGGCCGCCGTGGCCGAAGCGGGCGGCATGGGCGCGTGCGGAGCCCTGCTGTTGACCCCTCCCGCTATCCTCGACTGGGCGAAGGAATTTCGCGCCTCAAGTAAGGGCCCGTTCCAGATGAACCTGTGGCTGCCCGATCCGCCGCCTGTGCGTGATGCCGCCCACGAGGCCAGGGTGCGCGAATTCCTCGGCCGCTTCGGTCCGGCCGTGGCCGCCGAGGCGGGCGACGCGCGGCCTCCGGATTTTGCCGCGCAATGCGAGGCGCTGTTGGCGGCGCAGCCGACCATGGTGTCGTCCATCATGGGCGTGTATGCGCCAGATTACGTCAGGAAACTCAAGGCGGCCGGCATTGCCTGGATGGCCAATGCCACCACCGTGGCCGAGGCGCGTGTCGCCGAAGCGGCGGGAGCCGACGTCATCGTGGCCCAGGGCATGGAGGCGGGCGGGCATCGCGGCGCCTTCGACTCGCGCGATGCGGAGATTGCGCAGGTGGGGCTGTTCGCGCTGCTGCCCGCCATTGTGGATGCGGTGAAGCTGCCGGTGGTGGCCACGGGCGGCATTGCCGACGCGCGCGGCGTGGCCGCGGCCTTTGCGCTGGGCGCGAGCGCGGTGCAGGTGGGCACGGGCTTCCTGCGCACGCCCGAGGCGGCGCTGCCCACGGCCTGGGCGGATGGGCTGGGCAAGGCCGCGCCCGAAGATACGATGCTCACGCGCGGTTTCAGCGGCCGGGCGGGCAGGGCGCTGGCCAACCGCTATGCGCGCGCCGTCGCCGCGTCGGATGCGCCGCGGCCCGCGCCCTATCCGGTGCAGCGGGGCCTCAGTGCGGCCATGCGCCAGGAGGCGATGAAGGACAACGACTTGGAGCGCATGCAGGCCTGGGCGGGCCAGTCGGCGCGGCTGGCGCCGGCGTTGCCGGCGCGCGAGGTGTTCGAGCGCCTGCTCGCGGGCGTGCCCACGTAACCTCGGATGTCGGGACGAAGGGGATGTTCCCCTTCTCCTTAAGCCTTTCCCAACTGCTTGGCCGCGAGCGCGCCGACTCGTCCCAGCGCACGCTCCACCTTGCCCGTCCACCGCACCCCGCAGTTCACGCGCATGCAGTTGCGGAAGTCGCCCGTGGCCGAGAACAGCGGCCCGGGGCCGATGCTGATGTTCTCGGCGCGCGCGTCGGTGGCGAGGCGCAGCGAGTCCACGCGCTTGGGGAATTCCACCCACAGCACGTAGCCCGCGGTGGGGTTGGTGACGCGCGTGCCCGTGGGGAAGCTCTCGAGGATGGTGCGCCGCGCCGCCACGAGGTTGGCGGACAGCACGCGCCGCATGGAGGCGAGGTGGCGCTCGTACACGCCGGCGCGCATGAGCTCGGCCACCACGTGCTGCTGCAGCCGGTCTGTGGTGACGTTGGTGGTGCGCTTGAGCAGCTCGACCCGTTCGTGGAACTTGCCCGCCGCCGCCCAGCCCAGGCGCATGCCCGGCGTGATGGTCTTGCTGAACGAGGAACAGGTCAGCACCATGCCCTCCTCGTCGAAGGCGCGCAGCAGCCGCGGCCGCGCGGCGCCGAAATACAGGTCGCCGTAGATGTCGTCCTCGATGACGGGAATGCCGTGGCGCGACGACAGCGCCGCGAGTTCGCGCTTGGCGTCGTCGGGCATGATGGAGCCGAGCGGGTTCTGGGCATTGGGCATGAGCACCATGGCCTTGACCTTGTTGCGCTTCAGCGCCACCTTCAGCGCATCCAGCGACAGGCCGTCGCGCGGATCGGTGGGCACCTCCAGAACGCGCAGGCCCAGCATCTCGATGCCCTGCAGGATGCCGAAGTAGGTGGGCGACTCGGTCACCACGATGTCGCCGGGCTGGGTGACGGCGCGCAGGCACAGCGAGATGGCCTCGGTGGCGCCGTTGGTGACGAGGATGTCGCGCCACGGAATGCTCGCGCCCATGGCGAGGGAACGCTTGCCGATCTGGCGCCGCAGATCCTCGATGCCGGCGCCGAACGGATACTCGGCCAGCAGGGCGCCCTTCTGCCGGAGGACGCGCCCGGCGGTGCGGCGTATGGTCTCCACCGGGAACATGTCGCCGTTCAGGCAGGCGGCGCTGCCCAGCGGAATGAGGTCGGGGTTGGCGAGCGACGCGAACACTTCCGCGCTCAGCTCGGCCAGGCTACCGGTGCTGGGACTGGCGGGCGGCCGCGTCACGCCCGGCTCCTGCAATTGCATCTTCGAGTCCACCACGAAGTAGCCGGCCTGCGGCCGCGCCTCGATGAGGCCCTGCTCCTCGAGCAGCCGGTAGGCGTGGATGGCGGTGGCGAGGCTCACCTTCTGCTGCAGGGTGACCTCACGCAGCGAGGCCAGCTTCTCGCCCGATCGCAGCGTGCCTGACTCGATGGACTTGCGCAGCCGCGCGGCGAGCTGTTTGTACAGCGGCGGGAGCGGGGCGGAATCAGGCATGGCGATCTCGTCTCAGGGTGGGTAATGCGGCGAATGGATACAGTTGGCGGCGTTCTGTTCATAACAGTTATGCAATCGGAAAGCTGTTATGCAATCACTATAAAAAGCTGTGTATTTATCGTAACAGAGTATAGCGCCATGCTGTGGGCCATGAAAGTCGATCTCACGCAATTGACGCTGCGCCTGGAGGCCAACGATTCGCTGAAGCTGCGCGACGCGCGCGGAGTGGTGATTCGCGCCAGGCGCGGCGTGCTGTGGATCACCCAGGAAGGCGATACGAAGGACCACACCCTGGGCATGCTGGAGCGCTTCGTGGTGAGCTGCGACGGCCTCACCATCATCTCGGCCGTGACCCAGGCCGAGGTGCGCATCGAGGCGCGCATTGAAGGGACAAAACTCGACGCAGTCCGGGAGGCGGCGCAGCCAGCCCCGATGATCAGGGCTTTGCCGGTTTCGGGATAAAGGCCCAGGCGCACAGCGCTGCGACGGCGGCCAACAGCGCCGAGAGCAGCATCACGCGCCGATAGCCGGAGAGAAAGGCTTGGCCGATGGCCTGCCGGGCGGCGTCGGCCTCCCGCGGCGCCACCTGCTCGGGCAGCCTGATGGCGGCGAGCTTGTCGCGCTGCGCCTGCAGGGCGTGCCGCGCGGGCGCGGAGAGGTGGCGCTGCGCCAGTTCATTTTCCAGGCGGCTGTTGAACGACAGCGACATGACAATGCCGAACAGCGCCAGCGACAGCAGGGCGCCCACGCGCGAGGCGGTGTTGTTGATGGCCGAGGCCAGGCCCGAATGCGCGGCGGGCACCGAGTTCATCACCGTGGCGGTGAGCGGCGCCACGGCAATGGACATGCCCAGGCCCAGCACCAGCACGGCGGGAAACACGCCCGTCCAATAGCCGCTGCCCGCCCAGGGCGCCGCAAACAGCGCGAAACCGGCCGCCGCCACAAGCGGACCGGCCACCAGCGGCGCGCGCGCCCCGTAGCGCTTGTTGAGGCCGCCCGCCCAGGGCGACAGCACGAACATCAGCAGAATGAAGGGCAGCAGCGCCGCGCCGGCCGCCGTCATGGAATAGCCCTGCAACTGCACCAGGTTGAGCGGCAGGAAGAAGA
>DATNCF010000624.1:0-2233 GCA_035571675.1 Burkholderiales bacterium
CGTCGATGAACGGGATCAGGTTGATCTCCGGCTCTTCCTTGCGGCGGGGGCGGAAATTCATCGCACACGCAGCGCATTGAGGTGGCGCGCGAAACGCTCGGCCGACAGCTCGAGCGTCAGCAGGTATTCATCGACCCGCACGCGGAAATAGCGCCAGAAAATCAGCGACGGAATGGCCACGATCAGGCCGAAGGCGGTGTTGTACAGCGCCACGGAGATGCCGTGCGCCAACTGCGCCGGATTACCCCCGGTGGCGCCGCCGGCTGCCGACTGTGAGCCGAAAATTTCGATCATGCCGATCACGGTGCCCAGCAGGCCCAGCAGCGGAGCGGCCGACGCGATCGTCGCCAGCGAACTCAGGTAGCGCTCCAGGCGGTGCGCCACCTCGCGGCCGGTGTGTTCCATGGTGGCTCGCAGGTCGACTTCGCTGCAGCGCGGATCGGAGTTGAGGGCCCGAAACCCGCTGGCCAGCACCTCGCCAAGGGCGGAGTTCTGCTCCAGCTTGTTGACGACATCGGCGCTGGGCACGCTGGCGCGCGACACCGACAGCGCTTCGTCGAGCAGCTTCGGCGGCGCAACCTTGGCGGTTTTCAGGCTGATGAAGCGCTCGATCACCAGGGCGAGCGCAAGGATGGAGCAGGCTACCAACGGCCAGATCGGCCAGCCTGCGGCTTGTATGATCGAAAACAAGGGAAGGTCTCCGCGCAAATGCGAATGCTCGAGTAGCGGCCGATTATCGTGCACTCCTGTGCATGTAGGAAAACGGCGCTACCTTGTAGGAGAAGACTCACAGAAGTTGTGGATAACTTTGTGCAGAAATGGCCCCCCAGTCCCTGCTGAGCCGCGCCGTTCCTTCATCGTGACACATCGATGACAATTTGAGCAGGAAAAAACTCAATGAAATCAAAGCCTTGCTCCACAAAATCAAGCTTTGGCGAGGAATGCGGGGTCGTCCGGACCAACGTAGCGGCGCTGTGGACTAATTTGACCTCGTATGCGCTGGGAAGGCGCGATTCTGCTGATGTCTGAGGTGCCGAATCCAGTATTGGCGCCGCGAATCTGGCAAGTCGGCGCGCTTTGCCGCGCTATTGCTGATGCTCTGGAAGCCCGGTTCAACCCGGTCGCGGTGCGGGGGGAGATTTCGGGTTTCTCGCGCGCATCCAGCGGGCATTGTTACTTTGCCCTGAAAGACCCGCAGGGCCAGATTCGCTGCGCCATGTTTCGTCGCGCGGCCGGGCTGATGGAATTCGTGCCGCGCGACGGGGAAATCGTGGATGTGCTGGGCCGTCTGGACGTCTATCAACCACGCGGCGACCTGCAACTGATCGTTGAAAGCCTGTCCCGAGCCGGCCCCGGGGCCTTGTTCGAGCAATTCCTTCAGCTCAAGGCAAGGCTGGAAGCGCAGGGGCTGTTCGACCCGGCTCGAAAGCGGCCGGTTCCAGTGCTGCCGCGCGGCATCGGCGTGGTGACCTCGCCCGGCGCCGCAGCGCTGCACGACGTTGTGACCGCGCTACGCCGTCGCGCTCCCCATGTCCCTGTGGTGCTTGCACCGGCGGCCGTGCAGGGTGCGCAGGCGCCCGCGGAATTGATCCGTGCGCTGTCGGCGCTGTACCGCCTGGCCGAAGCGGGGAAGGTGGACGTGATCCTGCTGGTGCGCGGTGGCGGCTCGATCGAGGACTTGTGGGGATTCAATAGCGAGCAACTGGCGCGTACCATCGTCCAGAGCCCGGTGCCTCTGATCTGCGGCGTGGGCCACGAAACCGACTTCACGATTGCCGACTTCTGCGCCGACGTGCGCGCGCCCACGCCAACGGCAGCCGCAGAGTTGGCCGCCGAAGCCAGGGACAACTGGCTGGCGGGGCTCGAGCGGGCACAGGACCAGCTGCGTAGTGGGATCCGTAGCCGCCTGGACAGCGCTGGCCAGCGGCTGGACGTCGCCGCTTCGCGGCTGGGCCGGCCGCTGGCTCGCATGGGCGCGCAGCAGTTGCGCCTGGGCCGCGCTGCCCATCGATTGCGCTACTCCGTGATGGGCCGGCTGGCAAAGGAAAGTGGCCGGCTCCAGGCAACCCAATCCCAACTCAAGCACGCGGTGCAATCGCGGCTGCAACGCACGTCGCAACTGTTCGACCGCTCCCGATTGAGGCTGGAACTGCTGGACCCGAGGCTGGTCCTGGAGCGTGGTTACGCACTGCTGACCAACGAAGCGGGCCAGCCGGTCAGCAGTGTGCGCCAA
>DATNCF010000625.1:0-10325 GCA_035571675.1 Burkholderiales bacterium
TCGATGACGGTGATGCCGCCGGTGAACGTGGACTTGTCCTTCACCTGGATGTCGCAGGTGGTGTATTCGCGGTACACCTCGTCGCCCGGGCGCACCGGCCGGAACCATTCCCAGGTGGCGCCCGAGTAGTACTTGCCCACGCCGCGGAACAGGCCTCGGAACAGCTTTTTCAGCTCGGGCGAGGGCGGCGGGGTCTCGTCCACGCCCACGGTGGTTAGGTACAGCGGCGAACCGATCTGCGAGCGCCAGCGCGTCTTCTTGCCGTATTCGGTGTCGTGCCACAGCGGGTTGTCGTCGCCGATGCCAAAGGCGAAATGGCTCATGGTGTCCGCGCCCGCGACGCGGTTGAACACGTCGTTGCGCTCGTACTGCGGCACGCCGATCTGGCGTTTGGCGCGCTCGATGTCCTCTGCGGTGATGCGGGCATCCAGGCCCTTGCCGGCGCCGGCGCCGGCGCCGGCGTCGTCGCTCCTGGCTTCCGTTTTGGCGTTGCTCACGGTATTATTTCCTCGCTGATACCGTGCAGGACGCACGGTGAAACGCCCGGATTTCAAAGCGATTTTTTTCTGCGGACAGCCGGGCTCCGACCAACATCGCTAAATGATTATACTAACCCCATGAATGATACCGCACAAACCCTGGTGAACCAGTTCAGCCGCATGGTGCAGGCCGACGGCGGCGTGCTGTCGCTGATCGGCGTCGAGGGGCAGACCATCCGCGTGGGCTACAAGCCCGGCAAGGACCCCAATTGCGAGGACGGCACCTGCATCCTGCCGCACGTCGAACTGCAGCAGCTCATGTCCGAAACCCTGGAGCGAAGGGCGCCGGGCATGAAAATAGAAGTGCAGTTGGTGAACTCATAAAGCAGGACAACGCGGGCCGGATTATCCGGCCCGCGGTCTTTGGAACTCTGCAAAGGAGAAGGAGAAGCGCATGGACAGCGTCAACCGCACTAGCCGGCTCACCATCGTGAACCCGGTGGCCGAGCCGGAGGCCCACCAGGACAGCGCCGACCGCTTCCCGCCGGCCGACCGTCCCGCCAGCCTCGACGGCAAGACCATCGGCCTGTACTGGAACGGCAAGCACAATGGCCTGCCGGCCCTCGAGCGCACGCGGGAGCACCTCTCGCGCATGTTCAAGAACCTGAAGTTCATCGACGTGTTCGGCGAGATGGGCGGCAGCAACCGCTACCTCTCGCCCGAGCAGCTCGACATGCTGGAGAAACGCGCCGACGTGGTGGTGTGCACCACCGCCGATTGAGGCTCCTGCACTTCCTGGCTCGTGCGTGACATGTGCCAACTTGAAAGACGCGGTGTCCCGGCCGTCGGCTACACCGCCCAGATGTTCGCCGAGGACGCCGGTTTCAGCGCCAAGACCTTCGGCGTGCCCGAGGCCTGCTGCGTGGTGGTCCCGGAATGCTTCTCGAACAAGACGGTCGAGGAAATCCGCAAGATGGTGGACGACGCCATCCCCAAGGTGGTGGAGGGCTTCACCAAGGACCGCAACCGGATGAAGGACCTGCCGCAGTTCGAGAAAATGGTCATCGAGAAGGCCCCCGAATTCGTTTTCGAGGGCGCCGATCTCATGGAGGCCTTCGACACCATGCAGGCCGATTTCGTGCGCCGCGGCTGGAGCGACGGCCTGCCGCTGGTGCCGCCGGTGGCGAAAAAGGTGGACGCCATGATCCGCGCCTCGGGCCGCGACGGCGACGAGGTGGTGGGCAAGTTCGCGCCCGGCATGGGCATCGGCACGGTGCGCAAGATCGCCGCCAACGCCGTGATGGCGGGCGCCAAGCCCGAAGCCATGCCGGTGATCATGGCCATGATGGAGTGCATCCTGGAACCCTCCATCGGGCTGCGCACCTGGGCCATGTCCACCGGGCCGCAGTTCCCCATGGTGATGGTGTCGGGCCCGTACGCCCAGGAAATCGGCATGAACAGCGGCTGCTGCGCGCTGGGGCCGGGGTCGATTTCCCAGGTGAACGTGTCCATCGGCCGCGCGCTGCGCCTCATCATGATGAACGTGGGGCTGTCCTACCCCGGCATCAGCGACATGGATACCATCGGCACGCCGGGCAAGTTCTCGTTCTGCGTGGCCGAGAACGAGGCCGCCACGCCCTGGGAGCCGTACCGCGTGCAGCAGGGCTTCGGCGCGGACGAGACCACGGTGACGGTGAACGTGCCCTACGGCATGACGGAGTTCTTCGACTTCCAGAACACCGATGCCGAAACCGTGGTGGAGAATCTCTCCTATCTCGCCTCGCAGCCCTGCGGCACGCCGGCCGCCGGCGTGTGGCTGATCAAGAAGAACGCCCCGCTGTCCGAGGGCTATCCCTTCCACGGCGAGTTCTCCAACGTCATCCTCATGGCGCCCGACCACGCGGCCATTTTCCGCAAGGCCGGCTGGTCCGTCGACGACTTCCGCCAGAAGCTGCATCGCCGCACCAAGCTGCCGTTCAAGACGCTGATGATCAACAAGCCGGTGGAGAGCTTCAGGCAGGCGCATCCCGAGCTGCTGTGGCTGCTGGACGCGCCCGAGACCGAGGTCACGGTCAATCCCAAGCCCGAGTGCTTCGAGGTGTTCGTGGTGGGCGCCAAGGCGGGACGCAGCCAGTTTTGCTTCGGCGGCACCAACTCGGTGACCAAGGCGGTGAACATCCCCGGCAGGTAACCGCCCCGCTCTCCTCCTCGCCCGCCTTGAAGTCATCGGCCTGGGAGGACTATCATTGCACCCCGCGCGCGGCTTCCTGCCGCGCGCGACCGCGTTTGCCGTCAAAACCCAGCGGCGAGGAACAATGGCCACCCGAGCCGCAGCCCCCATGACTACCCCGGCCGCCGCCAAGAACGGCGTCAAGCGCTTTCGCGTTCCCAAGGCCGCCGAACTGGTGGCCAAGCAACTGCGCAACCAGATCGTGCGCGGCGAGCTGAAGGAAGGCGATACGCTGTCGTCCGAGGGCGAGCTCATGGCCGCCTTCGGCGTGTCGCGGCCCACGCTGCGCGAGGCCGTGCGCATCCTGGAATCCGAGGGCCTCATCAGCGTAACCCGCGGCGCCCGCGGCGGCGCCGTGGTGCACCGCCCCGACATTGGCGTGGCCACGCGCCACATCAGCTTCATCCTTCAGTCGAGCGGCGCCACGCTGGTGGACGTGTACCGGGTGCGCATGCTGGTGGAACCGGTGGCCGCACGCGTCGTGGCCGAGAGCGGCAGCAAGAACGCCTCCAGGCTGCTGCGCGCCTGCCTCAACGAGGGCCAGGCGCGCTTCGACAACGACGTGGCCTACGGCGCCGCCCTGGCCGAGTTCCACAACAAGCTCATCGAGCTGGCCGGCGTGCCGGTGCTGTCGCTGCTCATGGGCATGCTGAACGATATTTTCGCCCGCTTTTGGGAAGCAATGACGGCAAACGCAGGACGCGAAGCGGACAATGCGCCGGCTAAACGAAGAGGTCTACGCGCCCTGGAGAAATTGATAGACCTGATCGAAAAGGGGGACGGGCCGGGGGCGGAGGCGCATTGGCGGGCGCATACCGTTGCGGTGGACAGAATGTTGCGCAAGCTCTGGCCGGCGGAGAAAGTGATCGATCTGCTGGACCATCACTGAGAAGCCAGCGCCGCAAGGCGATGGCGACGCGCCCCATTTCCCCTGTTTATCCGCATTGCGGATAATTTATTGGCATAGTCCGGGCGCACGGGCATTCTGCAACCAAAGCAGGAGGAGATTCCAAAGGTGGCATCACAAGAATATATTTTCCGCGGGCCGGAGGATCAAGCGTTGCGGGATGCCGCTGAGTCGCATTTGAGGCGCTGATCGCGTTTACGCAGGGCAAGCTGGCGGACTACAAGTGTCCGCGCAAGATATTCGTGGTGGATTTGCTGCCGCGAAATGGGATGGGCAAGTCGCGAAGAGCGAGCTACGAAGTAAAGTGAAGACGACTTAAAAAGTCCTATCCAAAACATCGCGTGGAGGCTACAGCGTCATCAGTTTAGCTTCCTACCCGCCCACGGAGTTGCGATCCCCAAGAAGAACAAGAAAGACAAGCGGCCAGTCGTCATGGCGCCGATTCCAAATCGGATCGTGCAGCGCGCAGTTCTGGACGTTGTTCAGTCCATTCCTTCGATCAAGGCAAAACTGGGGAGGGGCCACAATTTCGGTGGAATTCAAGGTCAAGGCGTCCCCAAAGCAGTTCTAGAGGCGCACAAGGCTGCACGTCAGAGCGGCTATTTCATCCGCACTGACATTAAAGGTTTTTTTGACCACGTCCCACGAGCCGCTGCATTGGCGAAAATCACATCTGAAACGCTAGATGGCGAGTTCGATTGCCTTCTGGAGCACGCGGCAACCACCGAGTTGGATAACCTTGTCCAGTTAGGACGAGACAGCGAGCTATTTCCTTTGGAAGATATCGGCGTTGCTCAAGGATCCGCCCTCTCGCCTTTGCTCTGCAATTTGCTACTAGAAGAATTCGATCAGCAAATGAATGGGCGAGGGATCCGTTGCATACGATATATCGATGACTTTATTCTATTCGCCCCGAACAAGGAAAAAGCCTTCCGCGCCCTCGATAGTGCGCGTCGCCTTCTCCGAAGATTAAACCCCCAACTCGATTGTTACAGCCCCGCCGAAAACCGAGATAAAGCCGAGGATGGAAAAACCGTCGAAAGGTTTCACTTTCTTGGGTGCGAAATTGAGTCAAGGGAAATTAGAGCGTCTCGCGCTGCACGGCAGCGCTTGGTCGACAGAGTGAGGACTGTTATGGCGGAGGCATTGTCGGCAACAGCCGACCCGCTAGCGGCAATTCGTAATCGTAGAGATTACGTAAGTACCTTGCACATGGTCGGAAACGTGATTCGTGGCTGGGGAAACACGTATTCGTTTTGTACTGATGATCGGCTGATGCGGGACATGGATTCCGTTATAGACAGCCTACTCAAAGAATTTCGGGGCCGCTTTGCCAACGTGGTTTCAAAGCGCAATCCTGCTGATAGGAGAAGGCTAGCAGGTGTCTTTTTACTATCGGATTGCATCAGAGACGAACCCGCCAGAACGTCGATAAGACAGATTGACCTACCACCCAATACAAAAGAAAAAAACTTATCCAGCTCCACGATTTACAACCGATGCAAACTGGCAGCCCTACCCTTTCCCCGCCTCTTTCAGCTTGAAGCGCTGAATCTTCCCCGTCGCATTGGTAGGCAACGCCTCCACAATCTCAACGTACCGCGGCACCTTGTAATTCGCCATCGACTTCCGGCTCCACGCAATCACATCGTCCGCCGTGAACTTCTCCCCCGGCTTCGGCACGATGAACGCCTTCCCCACTTCGCCCATGAGCTCATCCGGCACACCCACCACCGCCACCTGCATGTAAGAAGTGTTGGTCAACAATATCTGTTCTATTTCCGCCGGATAACAGTTGAACCCGCCGACGATGAACATGTCCTTCTTGCGGTCCGTAATACGTATGTAGTTGCGCTCGTTCATCACGCCGATGTCGCCGGTGTGCAGCCAGCCGTCCTTGTCGATGGCCTCGGCGGTGGCTTTCTCGTCCTCGAAGTAGCACTGCATGAGGTTGTAGCCGCGCACCAGGATTTCGCCCGGCTCGCCGGGAGGCAGGACCTTGCCGTTTTCGTCCACCACGCGCGCTTCCGTCCCGGGGAGCGGGTGGCCGCTGTAGAGGGCGGTGGTTTCCGGCGAATCGGTGGCCTCGGAGAGCGAGACCGTGCCGCAGGTCTCGGTGAGGCCGTAGCCGGTGAGCACGCTGGCGAAGCCAAGGTCCTCGCGCATGCGCTTCACCAGTTCCGGCGGCACCACCGACGCGCCGGTCTGGGCGAGGCGGATGGCCGAGAGGTCGGGGCGCTGCTCCTTGGGGATGGCGAGTATGGTCTGGAACAGCGTGGGCGGGCCGGGCAGCACGGTGATGCGCTCGGCGGCGAGCTTGGCCAGGAGCTTGGGGGGATCGAACACCGCCTCAGGGTAGATGGTCGCGCCGACCAGGATGGTGGCCAGCCAGCCGGCCTTGTAGCCGGCGGTGTGGAAGAACGGATAGAGCACGATATAGCGGTCGCTCTCGGCCATGCCCACCATCTGGTTGTACGCCGTGTACACGCGCAGGTTCTGCTCGTGCGTGGTCACCACGCCCTTGGGATTGCCCGTGGTGCCCGAGGTGAACATGATGTCCGAGATGGCGTCGCCCCTGAGCGCGGCCAGCGCCTTCTCGCCCAGGTGGCGCCCATCCGGGCCGGCGCCGGCCACGAAGGCTTCCCACGAATCGCCGCGCGCCGCATCCCCGAGCACGATGCGCTTCTCGATGTGGGGTGAGGCCGCCTCGTCCAGCATGGCGAGGTAGTCGGCATCGAGGAAGCGGTCCGCCAGCACGATGAAGCGGGCGCGGCTTTTCTTCAGGATGTAGCCCACCTCGCTGGCCTTGAAGCGCGTGTTGAGCGGAACCAGGCTCGCCCCCGCCGCCTGCAGCGACAGCACCACTTCGATGAAGCGCACGCTGTTCGGCGCCCACACGGCCACGCGGTCGCCGGGCTGCACGCCGGCCTTGGCAAAGGCGCCGGCGCCGGCCAGCATGGCGTCGCGCATGGCCGAGTAGCTCATGCGGGTGGCGGCATCCACGGCGAAAATCTTGTCTCCGAGCCGGTTGGCGGCGGACACGAGAGCGTGGGGAATGGTCGGCGCGAACATGAATGCTCTCTGACACTGGGAAAAATGGAAGGCTGTTATACCATAGCCCTCAGTTGAAAATGAGCTGCAAAATTTGCCGCGAATTACCGATGTGCGGCGTGCTTTTGCAGCAAGCAGGCATTGCCTTTTTGAGGAGGACTCATGCGCAACCCACGCTCCCTCATGTCGGCCCTTGCCGCCGCGCTCCTCCTGCCGCTGGCCGCGTCGCCGGCCGCCGCGCAGCAGTTTCCCTCCCGTACCATCACCGTGGTGGTGCCCAATGCACCCGGCGGCCCCAACGACTTCCTCGCCCGGCTCATGGCCAACAAGCTCGAGCCCAAAATCGGCCAGAGCATCGTGGTGGAAAACCGCGCCGGCGGCGCCACCTACACCGGCGGCGCCTACGTGGCCCGCTCCGCGCCCGACGGCCATACGCTGCTGGTCAATGCCTACTCGGGCATGGAACCGCACCTGTTCATGAAGGGGCTGGAGCTCAACCTCGCGCGCGAGCTGGTGCCCGTGGCGCCGCTGTCCGAGCAGCCCTTCCTGGTCTACGGCCCTGCTGCCCTGCCCGCCGCCAACCTCAAGGAATTCGTGGCCTACGCCAAAGCCAATCCCGGCAAGGCCAACGTGGCCATTTTCCCCGGCACGTCGAGCGGCCTGGAAATGCTCGATTTCATCAAGGCCACGGGCATCGACGTGCTGACCGTGCCCTTCAACAGCACCTCGGCCATCATGGTGGCCATGCTGCGCAACGACGTGCAGCTCTACAACGGCGGCATCGGCGGACCCAAAGCGCAGATCGAAGCGGGAAAAATCAAGGGCCTTGCGGTTCTCGCCGGCAAGCGCGATCCTTCGCTGCCCAACGTGCCGACGGCCAAGGAGTTGGGTTTCGACTGGGAAAGCTCCGTGTATTACGTGGTGTTCGCGCCGGCAAAGACGCCGGTCAATATCGTCAACCAGTTGAACGAGCAGATCAATGCCGTCATGCACGATCCCGACACGGTGAACCGATTGATGGCCGGCGGCAATCCTCCCGCGCCCGCCGTGACGGCGCAGCAGATGGCGGCGCGCCTGGCAAAGGACACGGCGGCGCTGGAGAGATCGGTGAAAGACAACAACATCCAGCCGCAGTAACAATCTAATGGCTTTATGGGGTGATTGCACGAGGCGCGGCGCTCCGCGCCGCGAGCTGAAAAGCTCGGAGCACGAATTCACCATCGTCCCAGGGCGCGGAAGAAAAACTCGCGATGCCCAAACTCCGCGGCGCGGAGCGGCGCCTCGTGAGAAAAGACTAGACGGACCCTTTCGATAGGCTCGCCTCCGGCTCATCCTTGCTTCAGTTATGATGAGAAAGTCAGACCGGAGGAGCCGTGGATCACATTTTCAACGAAGAGCAGCGCATGCTCAAAGACAGCGTGGAGCGCCTCGTCGCCCAGCGCTATCGCTTCGAGGACCGCCGCGCCATCGTGGCCAGCGGCGCGGGCTGGAGCCACGCCATCTGGGGCGAGTTCGCCGACCTGGGATTGCTCGCCCTGCCCTTCGCCGAACAATACGGTGGAATGGGCGGAGAGGATGGAAAAGCCGGCGCACCCATTGAAACCCTTATCGTCATGCAGGCCTTCGGCCGCGGCATCGTGGTCGAGCCCTACCTGCCTACGGTGGTGCTGGGCGGCGGGCTGCTGCGCCACGGTGCAGGCGGCGCCCTGCAGGCCGAGCTGATTCCCGCCGTCGCCGAGGGCAAGAAGCTACTGGCCTTCGGCTACGCCGAGCCGCAGTCGCGCTTCAACCTCGCCAACGTGCGCACCCGGGCGCAGAAGGACGGCTCGGGCTTCCGCCTCGACGGCCGGAAGTCGGTGGTGTACGGCGCGCCCATGGCGGACGGCCTGTTCGTCACCGCGCGCACCGCCGGCGGAGAGCGCGACGCCCAGGGCATCAGCGTGTTCTACCTCGACGCCACGACGCCCGGCCTGACGCGCCGCGACTACGCCACCATCGACGGCACGCGCGCCTCCGAACTCACCCTGCAGGGCGTGAAAGTCGGCGCGGGCGCCCTGGTGGGCAAGCTCGACCACGGCCTGCCGCTGGTGGAGCGCGTGCTCGACGAAGCCACGGCCGCGGTGTGCGCCGAGGCCTCGGGCGCCATGAGCGTGCTCAACGACAAGACCCTGGAATACGCCCGCACGCGCGTGGCCTTCGGCCAGCACCTGTCGGAATTCCAGGTCATCCAGCATCGCCTGGTGGACCTGCGCGTGGCCGTGGAATACGGCATCGCGGTAGCCATGATGGCCACGCTGAAGCTGAACGCCTCCGAATCCGAGCGCCGGCGCGCCGTGTCGGCCGCCAAGGCCATGCTGGGACGCGACAGCCGCTACGTGGGCCAGACCGCCATCCAGCTCCACGGCGCCATCGGCATGACCGACGACCTCGACATCGGGCACTACTTCAAGCGCCTCACCACCATCGGCTGGCTGTTCGGCAACTCCGACCATCACCGGCGGCGTTTCTGGGCCCAATGGCGCGGCAGCGATGCCCACGCACAAAATAACCGGGAGGCCGCCTGATGGAATTGGAGCTCATCGACCTGACCCCGGAGGAGCGCGCCTTCCGCGACGAGGTGCGCAGCTTCTTCGACGAAAACCTCACCCCGGCAATGCGCCGCGCCGGCCGCATGGTGACGTGGTTTTTTTCGGAATTCGAATACGGCAAGCGCTGGCAGCAGATCTTGGACAAAAAGGGCTGGGGCGCGCCCTACTGGCCGGTGGAATACGGCGGCACGGGCTGGACACCGCGCCAGTTCTACATCTACGAACTGGAGTGCATGCGCTACACGCCGCCCCAGCCCATGAGCATGGGCCTGGGGCTGTGCGCGCCCTGCATCATGGAGTTCGGCACGCCCGAGCAGAAGAACGAATACCTGCCGCGCATGCGGGCCGGGCTGGACTGGTGGGCGCAGGGCTATTCCGAGCCCGGCTCGGGCTCGGACCTGGCCTCTCTGCGCCTGTCGGCCGTGTCCGACGGCGACGACTACGTGCTGAACGGCTCCAAGATCTGGACCACTTATGCCCAGTACGCCAACCGGATTTTCTGCCTGGTGAGAACCTCGAGCGAGGGCAAGAAGCAGGCCGGGATCACCTTCCTGCTGGCGGACATGAACGTGCCCGGCATGCAGGTGCGGCCGCTGATCAACATCGCCGGCGACCACGAGTTCAACCAGGTGTTCTTCAACGACGTGCGCGTGCCCAAGTCGCGCCGCCTGGGAGAGGAGAACCAGGGCTGGAAAGTGGCGCGCCACCTGCTCAAGTACGAGCATGGCGGCGGCAGGCTGAGCGGCGAACTGGGCCGGCGCCTGGCCCTGGTGACGGAGATCGCCGCCCTTGAGTCGGATGGCTATGGCGGCGCGCTCATCGACGATCCCGACTTCTCGCGCGAGCTGGCCGAGGTGGCGATGGGCGTGGAAGCCATCGAGTTCGCCAACCTGCAGGTGTTGTCTGCCATGCGCGAGGGCGAGGCGCCGCCGCCCGCATTCCCGCTGCTGCGCATCCGCTCGCGCGAGCTGGGCCAGCGCCTCACCGAACTCGGCATGGAGGCAGTGGCCTATTACGCCGCCCCCTTCCAGCCCGAAGCGCGCCGCGTGGACAATCCGGCCACACCCATC
>DATNCF010000626.1:0-5248 GCA_035571675.1 Burkholderiales bacterium
ATTCCCTGCGCCGCTCCGCATCCACCTCCGGATAAGACAGCTTCATCCCCTTGAGCGTTTCCAGGATCACCGTGGAAATGATCAGGTGCGCGTTGGCCTTGTCGTCGGCCGGCACCACGTACCATGGCGCCTGCCGGGTGCTGGTGGCGCGGATGCAGCGCTCATAGGCGTCCTGGTAGGCGTCCCAGTATTTGCGCTGCTCCATGTCGGCCATGCTGAACTTCCAGTTCTTTTCCGGTTCGTCGATGCGGGCGAGGAAGCGCTTGCGCTGCTCGTCCCGGGACAGGTGCAGGAAGAACTTGACGATGTGCGTGCCGTTGCGCGACAGGTGCTGTTCGAAGCCCGCGATGGACTCGTAGCGGTCGCGCCAGAAGTGCTTGGCCTTCAGCGCCTCGGGCGGCAACTGCTGGGCCTGCAGGATGGCCGGCTGCACGCGCACGATGAGCACTTCCTCGTAATAGGAGCGGTTGAAAATGCCGATATGCCCGCGCTCGGGCAGTTCGACGGCGCTGCGCCACAGGAAATCGTGCGCCAGTTCGGTGGCGCTGGGATGCTTGAAACTGTGCACCTGGCAGCCCTGCGGGTTGACTCCCGACATGACGTGCTTGATGGCGCTGTCCTTGCCTGCGGCGTCCATGGCCTGGAAAATCAGCAACAGTGAGCGGTCGTGCCGGGCGTACAGCATGGCCTGCTGCTCGGCCAGTTGGGCGGTATGCGCCTCCAGCAGGTCCGCCACCTGCTTGCGCGACTGGTAATAGGGACGCACCCGGGTGGGCCATTTGACCAGGCTCACCTTGTCGCGCGGCCGCACGCGGAAGTCGTCGCAATCGATACCGTTCTTTTCGTTCGCCGCCATTTGCCGCACCCTCTAACGCACTGTCGACGCCGCAGCGCTCTGGCCCGTGAGCGGATTGTGCCATCCGCCCGGACCGATCAGTTCGTCGGCTTCCTTCGGACCCCAACTGCCGCGCCGGTAGACGACGGCGGGCGGGTGCCGGTCGAGCACCGGCTCCACCACCGACCAGGCCGCTTCCACCGCGTCCTCGCGGATGAACAGCGCGCCGTTCCCGGCCATGGCGTCGCCGATCAGGCGCTCATAGGGCTGCTCCTCGCCCGGCTGCTCGTCCGCCAGGCACAGCTCGCGGCGCTCGCCGATGAATTCCTTGCCGGCCTGCTTCACCCGGGCCGCCAGCGCGATCACGGCGCGCGGCGACAGGTGGAAGCGCAGGTAGTTGGCGGCCGAGGCCGATCCCGAATCCTCGAACAGGCGCTGCGGCGGCGGCTTCAACTGCACGAACACCTCGGCCGCCGAGCCGGCCAGGTGCTTGCCCGAGCGCAGGTACCAGGGCACGCCGGCCCAGCGCCAGGAATCGATGAACAGGCGCACGGCGCAGTAGGTTTCCACGTCGGAATCGCGCGCCACGCCCTTCTCGCGGCGGTAGCCCGCGTACTGGCCGCGCACGATGTCGCGCTGTGACAGCGGCCGCATGGCGCGGAACAGGCTCGCGGTGGCGGTGTGCACGGCTTCGAAGCCGCGGTACTGCGGCGGTTCCATGGCCAGGAGCGCCACGATCTGGAACAGGTGGTTCTGCACCACGTCGCGCAGCGCGCCGGCGGTCTCGTAGAAGGCGCCGCGATCCTCCACGCCGAAGGACTCGCACAGGCTGACCTGCACGCTGGCCACGTGCTCGCGGTTCCAGATGGGCTCGAGGAAGGCGTTGGCGAAGCGGAAATACAGGATGTTCATGATGGCCTCTTTCCCGAGAAAGTGGTCGATGCGGAAAATTGCATCTTCGGGAAAGACCGAAGTGGCCACGCGGTTCAGCGCCCGCGCCGAGCGCAGGTCGCGGCCGAAAGGCTTTTCGACAATGACGCGCGCGCCCTTGTGCAGTTGCTGCGCGCCCAGCGCCTTGATCACCGGAGGGAACAGCGCCGGCGGTATCGCGAGGTAGTAGGCCGGGTGCGCGGCGCCAGCCAGCGCGGCCTTGAGGCGCTGGAACGTGGCCGCATCGTTGTAGTTGCCGCTGACATAGGAAAGGCGCGACAGCAGGCCCGCCAGCACTCGGCGGTCGACCTTGCCGGCGGCGCGGATGCTCTCGCTGGCGCGCCGGCGCAGTTCGTCGTCGGTGAGCGGCGACGAGGCCACGCCGATCACGGGCACGTTGAGCCGCCCCTGCCTGGCCAGCGCATACAGCGCGGGAAATATTTTCTTTTTGGCCAGGTCGCCGGTGATGCCGAACAGCACCAGCGCGTCCGACTCGTGCAGGGCGCCGCCGCTGCGGCGCGGGACCACCAGGGTGCGCTCGTGGCCCTGCTCGTCGGTCACGGCGTCCGGCCTCGTCGGCGATTCCTTCATCAACGCTTCCTTTATCGACGTTTCCCTGCGCGCTTCTCTTGGTGGCCGCCGAACTGCTTGCGCTGCGCCGACAGCACGCGGTTGGAAAAGCCCGCGCCGCCCTGGGAATCGAAGCGCTGCAACAGGGCGGCGCCCAATACCGGCGCGGCCACGCCCTGATTGATGGCTGCCTCCAGGGTCCAGCGTCCCTCGCCCGAATCGGACACGCGGCCGGAGAATTCCTTCAAGTCCGGATCCTCGGCCAGCGCCTCGGCGGTGAGGTCGAGCAGCCAGGAACTGATGACGCTGCCGCGCCGCCACAGTTCGGCGATGTCGGGGAGGTTGAAGTCATAGCGATAAAAGCGCGCATCCATGAGCGGCGCGGTCTCGGCATCGGGTTTGCGGGCGCGCTTGCCCACGTTAGCTTCGCGCAGGATGTTCAATCCCTCGGCATAGGCCGCCATGATGGCGTACTCGATGCCGTTGTGCACCATCTTGACGAAGTGGCCCGCTCCCGCGGGTCCGCAGTGCAGAAAGCCCTGTTCGGCAGGTTGCGGAGCGCCCTTTCGCGATGGAGTGCGCGGCGCCGCCTTGACCCCGGGAGCGATGCTTTTGAACAGCGGCGTGAGGCGCGCCACCACCTCCTGCTCGCCGCCGATCATCAGGCAAAAGCCGCGCGCCAGTCCGAAAACGCCGCCGCTGGTGCCGCAATCCACGTAATGTATGCCGCGCGACTTCAATTCGACGGCGCGCGCCACGTCGTCGCGGTAATAGCTGTTGCCGCCGTCGATGACGATGTCGCCCGGTTCCATCCACAGCGACAGCTCCTCGATGGCCTGCGCCGTCACGCTGGCAGGGACCATGATCCACACCGCGCGCGGCGGCGTCAGCTTGTCGATGAGGTCTTTGTAGGAGCGCGCGCCCCGCACGCCCGACACGGCCGCTTTTTTCACCGCCGCGGGATTGACGTCGTAGACCACGCACTTGTGGCCGTCCTTCGACAGCCGGCGCGCCAGCCCCGCGCCCATGCGCCCCATACCCACCATGCCGAGCTGCATTGTCGATCTCCGCTTGTTATTGTTCGTTTTGCTTGTTTGTGAAGGCGCGCCGAATCCGCAAAAGCATACGTACTTTGTGGGTAGACCGCCATCCGGGTCGCTGGTTCCTACCCGCGTTCCGCCGCCCCTGGGCCGATTTCCGGCAGCCGATTTTCCGAGCGGATTTCTGGCACCATAGGCGCATGGGCCCGCTCCTGCTGTCCCGTTTGCAGTTCTTCTGGGTGGTGGCGCTGCACATCCTGCTGCCGGCGTTCACCGTCGGGCTGGCGTCCTACATCGCGGTGCTGGAGGCGCTGTACCTCGCCACGAAAAACCCGGTATTCCTCGCCACCTCGCGCTTCTGGACGCGCATTTTCGCCGTTTCGTTCGGCATGGGCGTGGTGTCGGGCATTGTCATGCCCTTCCAGTTCGGCACCAACTGGAGCCGTTACGCCGACGCCACGGCCAACGTACTGGGCCCGCTGTTCGCTTACGAAGGGCTGATGGCGTTCTTCCTCGAGGCCACCTTTCTGGGGATACTGCTGTTCGGCCGCAAGCGGGTGCCGGCGTGGATGCACACCCTGGCCGCGGTCATGGTGGCGGTGGGCACGCTGTTCTCGTCATTCTGGATATTGGCCGCCAACAGCTGGATGCACACCCCGGCCGGCTATCGCGTGCAGGACGGGCGCTTTTTTCCCCAGGACTGGGTGGCGTTGATTTTCAACCCCTCCTTTCCCTACCGGCTGCTGCACACCGTCACCGGCTTCTACATCACCACCGCGTTCGTGGTGGTCGGCGTGGCCGCCTGGCACCTGCGCCGCGGCAGCGCCGTGGCCGAGGCCCGCACCATGCAGCTCATGGGCTTCGGCCTGCTCGCGCTGCTGGTGCCGCTGCAGATCGCGCTCGGCGACCTGCACGGCCTCAACACGCTTGAGCACCAACCGGCCAAGATCGCCGCCATGGAGGCCAACTGGGAGACGCGCACCCACATGCCGCTGGTGCTGTTCGCCTGGCCTGACGAAAAGGCCGAACGCAACCGCCTGGAACTCGCCGTGCCTGAACTGGGCAGCCTGATATTGCGCCACAATCCGGCGGGCGAGGTGCGGGGATTGAAAGAGTGGCCGCGCGAAGACCGCCCTCCCGTGGCCATCCCCTTTTTCTCCTTCCGGCTCATGGTGGGCATCGGCGTGCTCATGCTGGCCATGGTGACTGCGTCGTGGTGGCTGCGCTGGCGCGGCCGGCTGGAGGCGGCGTGGTTCCAGCGCCTGTGCGTGCTGTGCGCGCCGCTGGGGTTCATTGCCGTGATCGCCGGCTGGGTGACCACCGAGGTGGGCCGCCAGCCCTGGGTGGTGTACGGGCTGCTTCGCACCCGCGACGCGCTGTCGCCCACCATCACCACCGGCGACGTGTCGGTCTCGCTGGCCGTCTATGTCGTCTCCTATGTGTACATGTTCGGCGCGGGCCTGGCGTTCATGCTGCGCCTGATGCGAAAAGGCCCTGATACCGGGCCGCCGGCCCCCGAACCTTCGGGACACGCCCGGCCTGCCCGGCCGTTGTCAGGCGCCCGGGAGGCGATGTGAGCATGGCCAAATGAGCATGGACCTCGTGCCGCTGTGGGCCGGCATCATCGCCCTGGCCGTGTTCATGTACGTGCTGCTGGACGGCTTCGACCTCGGCGTGGGCATGCTGTTCGGCTTTGCGCCCGACGACGCGGCGCGCGACCTCATGATGGCCTCGGTGGCGCCCATCTGGGACGGCAATGAAACCTGGCTGGTGCTGGGCAGCATGGGCCTGCTCGCCGCCTTCCCGGCCGCGTTCGCCGTGCTCATGCCGGCGCTGTACTTCCCCATCCTG
Organism: Burkholderiales bacterium; assembly: GCA_035571675.1. Classification (GTDB taxonomy): domain Bacteria; phylum Pseudomonadota; class Gammaproteobacteria; order Burkholderiales; family SG8-39; genus CAIYPG01. Next base: position 5,227 of record DATNCF010000626.1, read on the forward strand.
TTCATGCTCATCGGGCTGGTGT
>DATNCF010000627.1:0-3192 GCA_035571675.1 Burkholderiales bacterium
CGAAGGCCAGTGTGGCGGTGGAGAGCTTCATCCGGTCCTGGATCATAATGGACGTGGCCGGGATGAGGTAATCGGGCGACTGGCTGACCACGATGAGGGCGTCGATGTCCTCGCGCTTCCAAGCCAGTTCCTCCAGCAGGCGCTCGGCGGCGTCCTGGGCCAGCGTGGAAAAAAACTGCCAGGGCTTGCATATGCGCCGTCGCGCGATGCCGATATTGCGCACCAGGCGCTCGCGCTCGCTGCGCATGGCGGGCGGACAGTCGTCTAGGTTGGACACCACGGTCTTGGGCACGCAGGTTGCCAAGCCGCGATAGGCGACGTTGCGCAGGGTGGAGGAGGCCATGTCAGGCCTTGTTGCCCAGGAGCTTGTGCACGTCCTGCAAGGTCGTGCAGCCCTTCAGGTCGTTGCCGGTGATGGTGACCCCGTACTCCAGGTCGAACATGACGATCACGGCCAACGCGGCGAGCGAATCCCACTCCGGCAGGTCGCCCAGCGCGGTGTCGGGCTTGAGTTCCACGGCCTCCTGGAAATCCACCGCGGTGTTGAAATTCTCGATGAACGATTCGATACCGGACATTGTTTCTCCCTTGCGCCGCGCCGGTCCGTTCCCGGGCAGATGTTCGATGTGCGGATTCTAAGCCGCCTGACCCTGGCTTGCGGCGGAATTTTGCACCCAGGTGCGCCATATTTCCAAGTAGGCGGCCTCCAGGCTCCGGGTGACTTCGCCGGTGGAGAACACTGGGGAATTGCGCGCGCGCTCGCGCAGGCTGCCGCGCCAGCGGGCCATTTGCGCCGGGTCGCCGGCGAGTTCGATGGCCTTGGCGCAGTATTCTTCCGCGGAGAAGGCCACCAGCGCCTCGGCGCCGGCGCCGCGCAGCATCCCGGCCGTGCTTTTCTGCAGTTCCGATTCGCCCTCGATGGCGATGATGGGCACGCCCATCCACAGCGTGTGCAAGCTGGTGGTGCCGCCGCTGTACGGGAAGGGATCGAGCGCGATGTCAACTTCCTGCAACATGTGCAGAAAGTCACGCAACGGGCGCCGGCCTCGAATGTCGAGTTGCGCCGCCTCGGCCAGCCCCAGGCGGGTGAAGCGCGCGGCGACGTCGGCGCGCACGGCGGCGGCGTCTCCGCCCAGGACCACCAGCAGCAGGCGTGAGCCGGGCACGGCATTGAGAATGCGCGCCCAGGCGGCGATCACTTCGTCGGCCACCTTGGTGTAGTTGTTGAAGGAACCGAAGGTGACATAGCCATTGGAAAGCAGCGGCGGCGCGTTCACGGGGGGACTGTCGGGCGATGGGCCGAAGGCCGCGGCGGCGCTGATTCGCAGCAGGCGCTCGGAATAAAAGCGCTCGGTGGCGCCGGGCGGATCGAGATAGGCGTCGGTGATGCGGTAATCCATGGTGGCAAGGCCGGTGGTGCACATGTAGCCGAACCAGCTCGCCTGGATGGGCGCCGGGCGGCGCGCGAACACCAGCAGGCGGTTGCCCACGGTGTGGCCCGACAGGTCGACCAGGATGTCGACCTTGTCGTCGCGGATAAGCGCGGCGGCGCGGTCGTCGTCGAGGCCCGCGATCCTGCGCCATTCCGCGTACTGCCGCAGCCGCAGATTCACCGCGTCCTCCCCCGCCCAGTTGTCGTAGCAGATGACGCGGAAGCGCTCCTTGTCGTGGCCGGCCAGCACCGGCTCGATGAAGTAGCTCACCGAGTGCTCCTTCAGGTCGGCCGACACGTAGCCGATGGTGAGGCGCCGCCCAAGCGTGGCGTCCACGTCCTCGCGCCGCACGAGCGGCGCGAAGCCCGAGGCGTGCGCCGCGGCCCAGCGCACGTGCTCCTCGAACAGCCGCTGCTGGTCGTGGTTGCGGTGCAGGCCGTACAGGCACAGCAGCGTGCTGTGCGCCTGGTGGAAGGCGGGCTTCAACTCCACGGCGCGGCGCAGGCGCTCCTCGGCCTCGTCGATGCGGCCCATGTCGTACAGCAGGCAGCCGAGGTTGTAATGCGCCTCGGCGAGGCCGGGCGCGAGTTCCAGCGCGCGCCGGTAGAAATCGGCCGCCGCGGCGAGACGCACCAGCGCCTGGCAGGCGGCGCCCATGTTGCAGAGAATGGCCGCGGACTGCGTGGATTCCGAAACGAGCGGCAAGGCCTTCTGATAGCAGCCCAGCGCGCCCAGGTGATCCTGCGCTGCCTGAAGCACCGCTCCTTGCGCGAGCAAGGCGTTCACATCCGGCACGGCCGAATGCCTGGAGGGACCTTTCTCGCCCCGCGCCACATCAGGGTGAGGCCGTGGCGCCCGCAATTGCCGGATGAACTTCAGCAGCATGCTGACATTCTAGCCGGTACCACCTCGCACGGCACTTCGGGCATACTTGTGGAAACCATCCGTGTCCGGCTTACTTCGTTCGCCGGTCCGCCATTCAAAGGAGACAGGCTATGGCAAAGTGGCTCAACAATCCCGAGTTCATCACCTTCGAGGTCAAGAAAGGCGTGGCCTACATCACGCTGAACCGCCCGGAGAAGCGCAACGCCCTCAGCCAGGGCCTGCTGAAGGAGCTGGGGGACGCGCTCCAGGAAGCCGACGACCTGAAGAACGTGCACTGCGCCGTGCTGGCCGGGGCCGGCAAGGACTTCTGCGCCGGCTACGACCTCGCAGCCGGCGGGGGCTACGCGCCCACCACCCACAACCCCGACGACTACCGCGGCAACACCAGTTTCGACGACGACCTGTGGTCGCTGCGCCAGCGCGGCGGCGTGCGCATGCAGTTCTTCGACATGTTCAAGCCGGTGATCGCCAAGGTGCACGGCAACTGCCTGGCGGGGGGCACCGACATCGCGCTGATGTGCGACATCGTCATCGCCGCCAACGACGCAAAAATCGGCTTTCCCGCGACGCGCGCCTTGGGCTCGCCGGCAAACCACATGTGGCTCTACCACTGTGGACCACAATGGGCGAAACGACTTTTATTTACAGGTGATTCCATCCGCGGCAAAGATGCGGCAAAAATAGGCCTGGTCCAAAAGGCCGTCTCAAAGGAAAAACTGGATGCCGAGGTGGACCTGCTGGCCGGACGCATCACCAGCGTGCAGCCCGACCTGCTGGCCGCGCACAAGCGCATCGTCAACGAGGGTCTGGAGCTGATGGGGGCTCGCACCCTGCAGCGCATCGCGGGCGAGAACGATGCCCGGGCGCACCTGTC